>JAGWBA010000058.1 GCA_021296215.1 Flavobacteriales bacterium | reverse complement strand
ATAATCATAAACAAACTAAACAGCAAGCAATCAGATACTTAAATACAAAAAAAAACAGCCCCGGTATTGAGACGGCTTCTTTTTTTTATTTGAATACGATCTCGTTGACGAGTGGTTTTTCGAGTTTTTGATTGATGCGATCGATCAAGGTAGTCCTGTGGTAGAGAAGCTCGTGACGCATCACGTCATCGTCGAGCCGAACGATCATCTTTCGCTCCATCATGAACACTTCTGAAATGTGTTCTTTGAAGATCGGCGGCACTTCCTGATACCATGCGTCGATGGCCTGGGCCTGCAGTAGCTTCAACTCCATACCGTACTCACGGGTCATGAGTTTCAATATTTCCCCGATCGATTTTTCTTGGCTTCTCATTTGACCTCTCCTTTACATACGGTGTACATACGGTACGATTCGTTGAACTGTTTCACAAGGCTTTCCGTGCGCTCGAAATGAGTGTCCGAAAGGAATATTTGGCCGAATCTATGTTCTTCGACCATCCGAATGAGTGCTCCTACTCGTTGATCGTCCAGTTTATCAAAAATATCGTCGAGTAGCAATATCGGTGTAATTCCCGTCAACTCTTTCAGGAAGGTAAACTGCGCTAGTTTCAGCGCGATCAAGAATGTTTTTTGTTGACCTTGTGATCCCGTCCTTTTAATGGGATAACCCTGGAGGGTGAATTCGAGATCGTCTTTATGGGTTCCCTGAGTCGTATGTTGGCGGCGGCGATCGTCTTCTCGGCATTCGAATAAAACGAGCTGAAGCGATTGCTCTCCAAGCTTAGCCTGATATTCCACTCCTACCTCCTCGGCTCCACCGCTAATGTCGGAGTAGTATTTCTGAAATATGGGAATAAAGCGATCGAGGAATTCCTTCCGATCTTGATGAATCCTTTCGGCTAGAGGGTCGAGCTGCTCATCGTAGGTTTCGAGGGAAGTGGCGTCAAAAGACCGGTTCGCCGCAAAGTATTTCAATAAGCTATTCCGTTGTTGGAGAATGCGGTTGTATTGAAGTAGATCATCGAGATACCTCTTATTGCTTTGAGCGATGACCCCATCGATAAATTTCCTCCGGACATCGGAGCCTTCTAAAATGAGATCTCGATCCGAAGGACTGATGATGACGAGTGGAAACAGCCCTATGTGTTCCGAAATGCGATCGTACTTCTTTTTATTTCTGCGGACCGATTTCTTTTGTCCCTTCTTAACACCCAAGTAAAGATGCTCGGGTCGCTCTTGCCGCTGATACCACCCTTCGATCACGAAGAATTCGTCGCCGTGCCTTACATTTTGTGAATCGACCGGATTAAAATAACTCTTGCAAAAGCTGAGGTAGTAAATGGCGTCGAGAAGATTCGTTTTACCAGAGCCATTGGGGCCTACGAAGCAGTTTATCTGTGCATCGAGGGGCAGCCGGAGTTCCGGATAGTTCTTGAATTGTACGAGAGAGAGTTCCTTTAAATACATGAGGTGAGCAGAAGTGGCCTTCGGGCCGTAGGCCCAGTCGGTAATTTGTATAAAAAGAATTACTTTTGTGCCTCAAATTTAGAAAGATTCATGGCTAAGAAGAAGAAAAGTCAAGGAGACGAGCAGTTGAAAGCCGTTGAACAAGCACTATCGAAGACCGAGCAGTACATTGAGGAAAACCAGAACGTATTACTGATCGCCGTTGCGGCCATCGTGATCCTCATTGGTGGATATCAAGCGTACAAGTACTTGATCCAAATCCCAAAAGAGAACGAGGCTGCCTCTGAAATGGCATGGGCAGAGCGCGCTTTGGAGAGGAACGACGTGAATGGCGCAATAAATGGCGATGCTGCACACTTGGGTTTCTTGGACGTTGCCGACGACTACGGCAGCACCAAGGCGGGTAACTTGGCTAATTATTATGCAGGTGTAGCCTATATGCGCATGGGTGACTTCGTTTCTGCGATCGATTACCTCGAGGAATTCGACGGAGGCGATGAGATCCTAGCGGCAGTTCATTTAGGCGCGATCGGCGACTGTTTCGCTCAGATCGACCAACCTGAAGACGCTTTGGACTACTACATCAAAGCCGTGAATGCCCGTAGCAACGAGTTCACCACCCCGCTCTACCTGATGAAGGCAGCGCAAGCCGCAGAGTACATCGAGGACAACGATCAGGCGATCAAGTTGTACAAGAGAATCAAGAAAGAGTATCCGGAATCACGCGATGCACAGAATATCGATAAATACATCGCCGGCGTCGAAGCCAAGTTATAATGGCTACGGAGAATAAAAATTTATCGGGCCACGTATACGAATCAATTCCGAACGCCACCGGTTGGCGCTTCGGAATTGTCGTTTCTGAGTGGAACGAAGAGATCACGGAAGGGCTATATGAGGGTGCTCTTGAAGCTCTGTTAGAATGCGGAGTCTCAGAGTCCGATATCGAACGGATCGACGTACCGGGAAGCTATGAATTGGTTTTCGGAGCAAAGCTTTACGCACAGACCAAGAGACCCGATGCCATCATTTGCCTGGGCTCAGTGATCAGAGGTGAAACCGCCCACTTCGATTACGTTTGCTCAGCCGTAGCATTGGGAATCAAAGACTTGAACCTTCAACTCGACCTGCCTGTAATCTTCGGCGTATTGACCGACGACAATATTGAACAAAGTAGAGCGCGTTCAGGTGGCAAGCACGGGAACAAAGGAACAGAAGCTGGCGTTACAGCCGTTAAGATGGTCGCGCTGAAGCGTCGACTCTCCTGATTTATCTATTATCTTTAGGCCTCTCAAACAAAAAAACACTGCTATGAAAAAGTTGTTATTCGCCGCAGCCCTATGCGGATTCTTTATGTTCGATTCTGTTGCACAGGACCTCCCACAGCCGAGTCCGGCCGCCATGGTAAAGCAACGCATCGGTTTGACCGACTTCTCTGTTGAGTATTCTCGTCCGGGAGTAAAAGGTCGTGAAGTATTTGACTCTCTAGTTCCTTACGGTGAAGTTTGGCGGACAGGTGCCAATAAGGCTAACCAGTTCACTTCATCTACCAATTTCATGTTCGGAGATACCGAAGTAGAAGCCGGAACGTACAGTTTGTTTACCATTCCCGGTGAGAAGGAATGCGTGATCATCCTCAATTCGGAAACCGAACTATGGGGAACTGGGGAATACAACTCAGAAAACGACGTGGCTCGTTACACCGCTGAAGTACACAGAATCGATATAGAAGAAATGAAGACAGAGCGCATGGAGTTCTGGTTCAGCGACTTCGATGATGAAGGAAAAGGTGGCAAACTCAACATTATGTGGGACAACTACCATGTTGCCGCACCGCTTTCTGTTGAAGTGCACGAGCGCGCGTTAGAGAACATCAAAAATGCATTGGCTTCGGAGCCTACTTGGAGCACATATCGCAATGCTGCGAACTACTGCCTCAATAGTGGTCAAGACCTCAAGCAAGGAATTGAGTGGATCAATAAGTCTTTGGCAGAAGGTGGTGACGAAAGCTGGTACA
Source organism: Flavobacteriales bacterium (assembly GCA_021296215.1). NCBI lineage: Bacteria > Pseudomonadati > Bacteroidota > Flavobacteriia > Flavobacteriales > Flavobacteriales bacterium. The sequence continues at coordinate 11,821 of JAGWBA010000058.1, read as the reverse complement.
CCTACTGGGTTAAGGCGGAATTGTTACACGCGGACGGACAAAACAAAAGTGCCAAGATCGTAGGCAAGGAGGCGATCCGCAAAGGTGAAGAAAGCGCCAAGGCCGATGGCCGCGAGTTCACGTACGGAGCCGGGTTGATGGAAGAAATGAAGGCTTGGTAAACTACCCTTCCCGAACAAACAAAGCCGCTGTTCATTTTTGGGCAGCGGTTTTTTTATTTTAAACTTTGCACACGCTAAAGCCTATCCGCCATGTCTCAGGAGTGGAGCTTCTTTTTGGTCGTTTTCACTAGTTTCTTTACGGTGATCAACCCCTTAGGGGTTTTGCCCATCTTTTTGACCATGACCGATGGGTTGGACAATGTTGCACGGAGGAATACCGCGCAAAAAGCCATGATCGTATCCTTCATAACCATGGTGCTCTTTTCGCTTTCTGGTCAAGTATTATTCGAATTTTTCGGGATATCAGTTCACTCCTTCCGGATCGTAGGTGGGATCATCTTCTTCATGGTAGGTCAGGACATGTTGCAAGCCCGCTTACAAAGAACCAAAGTGCCCAGTAAAAAGGTCAAAGAATACGTAGGGGATATTTCGATTACACCGCTTGCCGTTCCAATGATCACGGGGCCAGGGGCCATTACGAATGCCATTGTTCTGAAAGAGCAAGCCGACTCGTACCTCGATATCATAGCATTTTACGGAGGTATTTTCGTCGTTTGTGTGATCACCTTAATGCTCTTGATCAGCGCCAATCAAATTTTGCGCGTATTGGGCGATACGGGAGCTAAGATGCTCATGCGTATCATGGGACTCATAGTGATGGTGATCGCCGTAGAGTTCTTTTTGAGCGGTTTGCGCCCGATCATCAAGGAGACTTTGATCGACCTACAGAGTTGAGCAAAATAGCGATAGTGATTACCGCTGCGCATCCGATGAAGTTATACCACAAGAACCCCACATCATTTCCGAAGTAGAAATAGGTGAAGATTACGCCAGTTTCTGCGATAACCGCAGCGATGAATACCGGGGTGGCTCTAATGAACTTAAAGAAGAATCCGACCAAGAATACCCCCAACACAGTTCCGTAGAACAGCGATCCCAAGATATTCACGGCTTCGATCAAGTTTTCGAACCGTTTGGTGTAAACGGCAAATAGAATCGCAAAAACTCCCCAGCCAATAGTCGACATTTTACTCACCATTAAATAATGGCGTTGACTGGCGTCGTTATTCACAAGGCACTTATAAAAATCGATAACCGTAGTGCTGGCCAAGGCGTTTAATTCGCTCGACGTAGAACTCATCGCGGCGGAGAAAATAACGGCAAAAAGGAGTCCGACCAAACCGGTTGGCAGGTAGGCCATAACCCAAGTGATGAACACATAGTCGTAATCCTTGGTCTCGAGGCTAGGGTCTGCGACGTTGACCTCGGCCTTGTATTCGATACGGACGCGTTCTAACTCCCCTTGAAGTCGATTGACACGTTCGCTCGCCAATTGAGCAGCGGCATCATCATCGGCCCGTAGGGCCAAAACCAGCTCTTCCTGAGCTTCGCGTTTTTGGTTCCAAATAAAGTCATACTCGAGGTTAAGCACTGCTAGATCGGGAGCTGAGGACGAGTGAATGACCTTGTCCTGCGCCGCCTTATTGAAGAAGATGGGTGGTTTTTCGAACTGGTAAAAGACGAAGATCATGACTCCAACGAAAAGGATGAAAAATTGCATGGGCACTTTGAGCAGTCCGTTGAACATGAGTCCCATGCGACTTTCTGTGAGGTCGCGTCCGCCCAGGTAACGTTGAACCTGACTTTGATCGGTGCCGAAGTAACTGAGGAACAGGAATACACCGCCGAAGATCCCCGACCAGATGGTGTATCGGTTATCGAGGCTTACCTCGGTGTTGATCACGTTCATGCGACCCATGAATCCGGCCACGTCCGTGGCTTCGGCTACTCCCATCCCATCCGGCAAGCTGTTGAGCAAGATGCCGAATGCGATGAACATGCCACCCATAATAATGGCCATCTGCCATTTTTGAGTGAGGCTAACGGCGCGCGTTCCGCCCGAAACGGTGTAAATAATCACGAGTATCCCGACGAACAGATTAGTAAAGGTGAGGTTCCAGCCGAGCATGGTCGACAATATGATCGCCGGCGCGTAGATGGTGATTCCGGCAGCCAATCCTCTTTGCACCAGGAACAAAAAAGCCGTGAAAAGGCGCGTTTTGAGATCGAACCGTGATTCGAGGTACTCGTAGGCGGTATAGACCTTTAGTTTGTAGTACAGAGGTAATACAAATGCCGATAAGATCACCATGGCAATAGGAAGTCCGATATAGAACTGAACGAACTCCATGCCCGATTCATAGGCCTTTCCGGGCGTACTCAAAAAGGTAATGGCCGACGCTTGAGTGGCCATGATAGATAGGCCAATAGTGGCCCAACGCATCTGATTATCGCCTTTGAGGTAGCTGTCGAGCCCGCTCTGTCGGCGCGTTTTCCAGGTTCCGTAACCAACAATGGTGAGCAGCGTGCCGAACAGCACGATCCAATCGAGGGTTTGCATCAGCTATACGATAAAGTGATCCACAGGTACAGTATTACCTGTACTACCATGACCGAAAGCACAAAAACGTACATGCGCGGCCAAGTCTTGAATCCGGGAGGTTTATTCGAAGGCTCAGTCATGTTGGCCGGGTTCATAGCTGACGATATTCGCTAGTAATCGGAAGGCACCCGGTACTCCGGCCGGAATCTCCCGAAAGAATGATATCCCGGTATAGATAAATGCTCCACGGCCGTAGTCGGCCGCGATCAGCACCCCATCCTTATCGGACTCGCCCTCATCGGCCCAGCGTAGCAAGGGGGTATATTCCGCGCTCCAGTTCACCGGGTAATACAAACCGCGCTCTTGCACCCACCCCTCGAAATCGGCCTGAGTGATCTTGTTCGGCGTGGTCATGATGGGATGCTCGGGAGCCAGGAACGTCACATCGCTGTATTCGTCCGTAACGCGATCGCGGCTCAACTCGAAGGTATATGGACCCATATCGGCCGGATCCACACCGCGGTTGGTATTGTACTGTACGATGTAGTTCCCACCCTGCTCCACGTACGCCATAAGCAGGTCCTTTTGATACTTGAGCCAATCCAGCGTGTTGTACGCCCTTATACCGGCGATGATCGCCTGATATTCGGATAGATCCACCGTAGAAATATTCTCCTCATCGAGCAGTAGCACTTCGTAGCCCAGCTGTTGCAATCCGGCCGGAACATCGTCGCCCGCCCCCATGATATACCCAATCTTGTCGCCCACGACGTCAACGGCAATGTGCACGGCCTTTACATCGTTCCGAGGCAACACGGTTTGAATCTCGATATGCTCGTGATCGATCTGACTGAATCCGAGATCCAAGGTGTCGCCATCGACATATACCAACGCACTGAAAGCCGATTCAGACGCCTCTTCACTCGGGGTGATTTCGAATTTTAACCTCTTTTCTGTGCCTGCGGCACGAAGGGTAACATCCGCCCGCTGAGGGCGCACCTCCCACCCCTTTGGAATACAAGGTTCCACTACGGCAGTGCGATCGGTATTGCTGTGGTTCTTGACCAAGATTTCGACCGATCGCGGTGAATTGCTGGTGAAGATGTAGTTGTCCTTGGTAAAGGTGGCCGTAATGGGCGGCAAAACGTTCACGGGCCTATACAACTCGCCACGCACCCGGTCGGTCCACTTGTACTCTACGGGCAATGAAACGGCGATCTCCTCCCCTTCGACATTGAAATAGAACCACACAGACAAAGCTGCCGGTGTTTCAGGCTTGCCGATCATATGCGGGTCTTCGACGCTGAATACGCCGCGATAAGGTTTTCGAAGCCAATAGGGATCCGAATAGTTTTCCGGAGCAGTAAGAGTGAGTTCCTCTTCGAACAAGATGTTGTTCGGCATCGGCTGCAGGTCATTGTCGGTACCGGCATCCACCCGAACCGATATCATGGCATCGGACCGCATGATGGCACGTGCGGTAACTTTAACTTCTTCACCCGAACTTACGCTGTAAGTATCGGCCGTAGCTTCAGCAAAGATCCCCGAACAAGCGAGAATGAGGCGGTCGAGCTCCTTCATCTTAAAGGCCATGTCCGCGTACTCGACCTTTGAATTGCTCAACATTTCCTTCAGACGAATGAGATCGGGCAACATGCGTTGCGGATTCACGGGGTCGAATTCGTTCTTTAGCTCGCGCCAAGCAAAATCTATGGCACTTCCGTGCTTTAGGTCGTCCCAGAAACGCGGAATATTCTGAAAAAGATCGCCATTGGTGACCATATCACCTTTCATATACTCGAGGTACTCGAGCTGTTCTCCTCTGCCCTTACTTGCACCGAATCCTTGACTCTTGTGCATGGAACGACTTTCAGCGGCGATCTCCGAATAGCTCTGACCCATTAACGGACTGTACGTACCGACGTCTACGGTGATCAACTTCTCGTCTCCGGCAGCGATGCGCTCAGGAATATCAGTAAACCACCAAGGGCTGGTGTTCCAATAGAGTCTCATGACTTGATGTGCCGGCAGGTCACCGAGTTCATCTTTCATGAAGTCCGGGTCAGCCGCGGCGTCCATGGCCTCTTCGGCGATCATGGCCGAAGCAGTATGGTGCCCGTGTCCGGCGCGCTCGTTGGGTGGAAATCGAGTAATAATGATGTCGGGCTTGAACTGCCGGATCACCCGAACGGCATCGGCGAGCACCTTTTCTTTATCCCATATTTCGAAGGTTTCTTCCGGGTTCTTGGAGTATCCGAAGTCCACAGCACGGGAGAAAAACTGCTCGCCACGATCGATCTTACGCGCTTCGAGTAGTTCTTGCGTTCTGATAAGCCCCAGTTCTGCCCCCTTTTCGGTTCCTATGAGGTTTTGTCCTCCATCGCCTCGCGTGAGCGATAAATAAGCCGTTCTGGCATGTGCTCCATTATCGAGGTAGGCGATCAGTCGCGTGTTTTCATCGTCGGGGTGAGCGGCCAAATAAAGGACGCTTCCGAGGTGTCCGAATTTCTCGAGTGCCAGGCGTATCTCACTGGAGTTCATGTCGGCCCGAAGCCCTTGAGCATGGCCAATGTCGCTGAGTAGACCAACAAGGAATAAAAAACAAAGGATCTTGGTTCGCATAGATTTTGGGTGTTTCACTTTGGGAAAGCCTAAATTAGAGAAATTGTTGCGCTCATGAAGAAGATCGGCATTCTATTGGTTCTGGCCCTCGCGGGCCGATTTGCAACGGCGCAGCCCGGAAGTCCCTGCGACACTGAAGGTCACCGCTAATCCCATTTTTGGATAGGCGATTGGTCGGTATTCGACACTACGGGTAAGCAAATCGGTGAAAACAAGGTGGATCTTATTCTCGGCGAGTGCGAATTGGCTGAAAACTGGACATCGGCCACCGGAAATAGGGGAAAGAGCTACAATTCCTATGATCCGGCCTCAAACACCTGGTATCAAACCCGGGTCGACGAACAAGGATCTACCATTCATTTTGAAGGTCACTGGGTACGCGATAAACTGGTCTTCAGAGCCGAACAAGCCGATTCGGTCGGAACGATCATCTACCGCTTGACCTTCACCCATCAGCCCGATGGATCCATGATACAGAACCGGGAGGCTACACGTGACCTGGAAAACCGGACCACCTTATTTAAAGGGATCTACCGTCGAAAGCCATGAAGTGGGTTCTGTTGTTTACGCTGGTCGCGCATCTGGCCGTAGGCCAAGCTCCACATCAAACAAAGCTAAAGAAGATTCACGGTATTAGTTTCGTAGCGAGTCGCGATGTACCGCATTCCGACACGATCAAGTCGGTTGAGGTAACGTATGCTAACTGGCTGTGTTTTATGCCTTTTGGATTTGCTCGTCCCAACGATCCGGAGGTGCACTTCAACAGCTCCAGGCAATGGTATGGCGAAACGGTTGAGGGCATTGCGGCGTGTACCCGAAAGGCTCGGGAACTCGGATATTCGGTAGCGATAAAGCCGCAGCTTTGGTTATTGGGAGGTCAGTTCACTGGCCATTGGGCCTTTTCGAGCGAGGCCGACTAGGAGGTTGCCGAAGATAGTTATCGCGATTACATACTTGCCTTTGCCGAGGTGGCACAGCGCGAAGGGGCCGAAATGCTGATCATCGGTACGGAGCTCGATTCGTTTGCCACCGCTCGGCTCGAATTTTGGTTCGGATTGATCAAAGATGTTCGAGCACTTTATTCTGGACAACTGACCTATGCCGCTAACCGGGACGCTTATGCGGGAATACCCTATTGGGAGGAGCTCGATTACATTGGTATTGACGCGTACTTCCCGGTTTCCAATATCGAAACACCTACTGCTGAAGAAGTTAGGGTTTCAAGGGAAGAACAATATCGACCGCTGCATCGTTTTTCTCGTGTCCATAACCTCAAGATTTTGTTTACGGAGTACGGATATCGCTCGGTAGTAGGTGGGCTCGTGAAGCCGTGGGATTCGCACAGCGGAGAGGATTACGATATAGCGACGCAATGCAACGGCTATATCGGATTGTACAACGCTGTTTGGCAGCAAGATTCATTTGCGGGCGGATTTCTGTGGAAGTGGTTCGATAGGCCAGAGAGTGTTGGAGGCCATGGACATACGAGCTACACGCCGCAAAACAAACCCTCTTTGGAGGTCATACGTGACTATTTTACTGATGCTATTGAACCTTAATTAAACGATCTAGGTCTTATCGTAGGCCTCCACTTACGTTAACTACTACTAAAAATTGCTATGAAACTAACCCGAATCGCAGCGCTTCTCCTTTTCGTTTTGTCGGTAGGCTCGGCCTCAGCACAAAACCGTTCTGCGCAGCAACTACACCTTAAAACAGGGGTTTACGATTGTCCAGCTAACCTGGAGTCTTTTATTCAAAGCCCTTATCAAACCGATGAATTGAGAAATGGTGTCTACTACCGTATTCTTCAATTCAACGATCTTCCTACCTCTTCGGAACGAGCGGAAATGGAAGCAGCCGGAATCGTGCTGAACTCCTACCTACCTCAAAATGCGTTTCAAGCGCGCATTTCTTCCGATGCGGCTATAATCAATTTAGATCGATGGGGCGTTCGAAGCGTCATGATCATTGAGCCAGCCTTCAAAATGACGACGAGCTTGGCCAATCGTGATTTTCCCGAGCACGCCTTAAATGGAGACAATGACATCCTACTCAGTGTCATTTATCAAAATGACCTTACAGCGGATCAGGCCTTAGACGTATTTCGCTCCGCAGGAGCAGACATTATAGGTCGCTTTTCTAAACGCAATCAAATAGAGCTTTCTGTACCCATTGCAGATATTGAAGCTATTGCCGCTCTACCCGAGGTGTACTTTATGGAGGCCATTGACCCTACCCCTGTTCCTGAGAACGATCGCGGCCGCACCAACCACCGTGTCAACTACAATCAAAATGGATCCGTACAGTACGGCGGTTTTGATGGCTCGGGTGTTGTTGTAGCTATGGGAGATGACGGGGTTATTGGCCCACACATCGATTACGAAGGGCGCGTTGACCAGCGTTATGTGGATGCAAGTTCAGGGAATCACGGAGATCGCTGCGCTGGTATCATCTTCGGTTCCGGAAACTACGATCCAGACGGTCGAGGAAATGCACCGGGCGCCTACTTGTTCGCTTATGAGCCTTTTGACAATGTCGATAGCTCGGATTCTCACTACGATGTACACCAAGTCCGCATCACCTCTACCTCCTACGGTAATGGTTGTAATGCCGGATATACCTCATACGCGAGTTTTGCTGATGAGACCATTTACGACAACCCAGGTCTGATGCACGTTTTCAGTGCAGGAAACAGCGGAACTTCGAATTGTAATTATGGCGCTGGTGCTGGTTGGGGAAATATTACCGGTGGTATCAAGGTGGGTAAGAACACCTTGGCCGTGGGTAATGTCCAGTTCAACGATGCACTAGCCAACAGCAGTAGTCGTGGTCCTGCGGACGACGGCCGTATCAAGCCAGATGTTTGCGCTGTGGGGACCAGTGTCTATTCAACAGTAGATGTGAATAGCTATGCTAGTTCTACAGGAACTTCGATGGCTTGCCCAGGCGTTGCAGGTTCATTGGCCACGATGTACCAGGCCTTCAAAGAAACCAACGGTGGAACCGAGCCTACTTCGGCCTTGATGAAAGGAATTCTGATGAATTCAGCAGAGGACTTAGGGAATCCAGGTCCGGATTTCCGATATGGCTATGGTCGTGTAAACGCTCGTCGAGCGCAAAAGACCATTCTAGAAGGGAATTTCTTTCAAGACTCCATTTCTACGGCTGAACTCGATAGTTTCAATATCACCTTGCCCGGAAGTGTTGGGGAAGTGAAAATCTTGCTTTACTGGAATGATGTAGAAGGCTCTCCTTTTGCATCGACACCATTGGTGAATGACTTGAAGTTGGTCGTGAAAGATCCCTCAGGAGCTTCTTGGGATCCTTGGGTGTTGGATCACACACCTAATGCTACGAACCTCAATGCAAACGCAACACGAGGAGTAGACAATATGAATAACGTGGAGCAGGTGACCTTGGACTTCCCTGCTGCCGGAACGTATACCATTGAAGTGTCTGGGGCGTCCATTCCCAATGGACCACAGCCCTATGTCGTGGTCTTTGAATATGCCATTGATGACGAAATCATCCTCACCTTCCCGAATGGAGGTGCTGCGCTAGAGCCCGCAACAACCGAAGTGATTCGTTGGGATGCACTCAGCAACGGTAACAGCTTTACTCTTGATTACAGCGATGATAATGGTACCACTTGGAACACAATTGGAACCGCTGGTGCAACTGCCCGCTTCCGCAACTGGAGCGTACCTGGCACTTTGGCCAGTGATGAAGTTCTGGTTCGTGTGAGCCGCGGCCCGGTGAGTGATGAGAGCGACAGTGTAAACACCGCTCTGCGCCGTGTGGGTGGATTCCAAGTTCAGTCTATTTGCCCAGATTCGATTGCCTTCTCTTGGAATGCGGTCACCGGTGCAACGAGCTATGAAATTATGCGTATGGACACCGCTTATATGCAAGTAGTGGGTACATCGACAACAACTTCTGGAGCCGTCTTGCAACACGATCCTTCTGTGGATTACTACTACACCATTCGAGCTGTTGGACCGAACGGAGGCCTTGGGGAGCGTCGTGATGCTTTCTTCGTTGCTGCTGGATTGTCAAACTGTTCCTTGAACGACGATATCTTCTTGGAAGTATTGACACCTTTCAATGGACCGCAGCCCGGCTGTGCAGGAGGTGGTTCTTCGGACGTTGTGGTTCGACTCACCAATCAAGGAACGAACGATGTGCACGGATTCAGCGCAAGCTACGTGCACGACGGAGGAACTCCCGTATCTCAATCGTGGACTGACACACTTCTGTCCGGAAGTTCCATGGAATTTACCTTTACTCAATCGTTCACGCCAAATATGACAGGAACGAACAGTTTGGATGTCTACCACAGCATTCTTTCGGATCAAAACAAATACAACGATACAGCGAAAGTAAGCTTCTACTTGCTCACTGGCGGAACAGTATCCATGACACCGTGGATGGACAATCTGGAGTCCTTTACTGCGTGCAATACGAGCAGTGATTGTGGCGCAACGGTATGTCCTCTTCCCGGTGGATGGCTCAATCTGGATAATGGGGTGGACGATGATATTGACTGGCGGACAAATTTCGGAGGTACGCCTTCGAATAATACCGGACCCAGTCAGGACTACAATCCCGGCACATCAAATGGTAAGTACGTATATCTCGAAGCATCTAACGGATGTACCGGCCAAGAAGCCATCATGTACTCTCCATGTGTGGCTCTTCCGTCATCAGGTTCTTTTGAGTTAACCTATCGATACCACATGAATGGTACAGCGGTAGGAGACTTACACACGGATCTTATTGTCAATGGACGTTTGATTGAGGATGTTCTTCCTGTGCTCTCTGGTGACCAAGGTTCGGCTTGGAACTTGGCAAGCTTGAGCTTGGCTCCATACTTAGGAGATACGGTTGTTGTGAGACTACGAGGAATTACGGGACCAGACTGGTCTTCGGATATCGCCTTGGACGATTTTAAAATCGAAGCTCCTTCAAGTGCTCCATCTGCTGGTTTTGACGCAAGTACCTTTGAAGGATGCCCAGGACAAGTGGTTGACTTTATAAACACCTCTACAGGTGCGCCAACTGTATTCGCTTGGTACGTTAGCCCGGCAACTGGGTGGTCTTATGTCAATGGTACAAGTGCGACGTCAACGAATGTTAGTATTCAGTTTACCGCAGCTGGATCATATACAGTGGGTATGACCGCCGATAATGGTGTGGGCGTTGATTCTGTAGGAATTGCACAGCCTGTTTTCATTGGAAGCACCTTACTCCCCTTCTTTGAAGATTTTGAGCAAGCTTCAGGATTTGACCGCTTCCGGATTACAAATCCCGATGGAGATCTTACGTGGGAGCGCAGATCGGCTTCTGGAAATGGAGGAAACTGGGCTGCAGGAGTGAATAACTTCAACTACTCCTCTGCACAAACTTCTGAGGTGGAAGACTGGTTGACGACACCTACTCTTGACTTTACCGGAGCCGTTAATCCGCATTTGACTTTTGATCATGCGTATGCAGGATATAGCGTTAGTTTATATGATAGCTTGGCTATTTTTATTTCCACGGATTGCGGGTCTACATGGAGTCGCATCGCTAGCTACGACGGTGCTCCTGGTGGCAACTTGGAGACCATTGGATCTCAGACTACACCTTTTACTCCCATTGTACAGAGCGATTGGTGTGTTCAAGGATCCACTTGCACGGATATAGATCTTAGTGCTTACGATGGCTTTACTGATGTACAAATTCGCTTTATCGCAAAAAGTGGATATGGCAACAACCTGTACATCGATAACATCAATATTGTTCAGCCTCTCCCGGCAGCCAATATCACTTCTAGCTCCAATGACGTTTGTACCGGCGATGTAGTGACCTATTCGGACGGATCGGGAGGTGCATTCCAAAACTACAACTGGGATTTTGGAAGTGGTGCTACTCCGGCAACAGCTACCGGTCCAGGGCCTCACAGTGTTACGTATTCAACCGGAGGATCGAAAAATGTCGTTCTTTTGGCAGATAATGGAGGTGCCTCGGCCAATGCGAACGTATCCGTTCAAGTGACGGCACCAGAAACCGCACAATTCAACGTAGCTAATCCTTCGGTAGGAATCGCCACTTTTACCCCTCAAGCGAATCAAGCGAATGTTGATTCCGTCATGTGGGATTTCGGCGATGGATCTACGTCTACCGTTTTCGCTCCTTCACATACGTATAATGACAATGGCTCATATACGGTCGGACTTACAGTATACAGCGAGTGCGGGTTGGAATATGTATCGACCAGCGTATTGATACAGGGTATCGGATTAAATGAGTTGTCTGACGAGCAATTCAGCTTGTATCCACAACCCACCTCAAATGCGATAAATTTGAAGTACACTGGTGATGCCCTTCAAGGAGTCGCTCTAGTTCGATTGATTGACGCAGCAGGGCGAATTGTTCTTGAACAAGCCATTTCTGTATCTGATTTGAAAACAGGAAAATCCTGGGATATAAGTTCTTTGGCGAGTGGGGCTTATTACGTGCAAGTTCAAGGTGATGAGGAATTCTGGCAGACCCCGATGATCAAGCAATAAGACCGATTTCATATACTGTAATAAAAAGCTCCGCCATTGGTGGGGCTTTTATATTTATAGAGGATTAGAAAGAGGTCATAAGAGTTGTTGATATTCGAGAC
>JAGWBA010000057.1 GCA_021296215.1 Flavobacteriales bacterium | reverse complement strand
TGTAAACACGTCCCTTTTTGATCTTCCTTAAATTCGCTTTCACGATACATGTTGATTTTTGGTCAACCTATATCAGGGAAGGACACAACGCTAATGGCTAAAGGCTAATAGCCAACGGCTATTTATACTCATCCTCCCGATAGGGAGAACTATCTTCGTCGCCATTGACCAAGCTAAGGTAACTACGATAGCGTGAATAGGCAATTTCACCGGCTTCTACTGCGGCTTTAACAGCGCATTTTGGCTCGTCCTGATGCAGACAGTTATTGAACTTGCATTCGTGCTTGAGATCGAACATTTCGGGGAAATAATCGGTGATCTCGTACTTGTCCATGTCGACCACTCCAAAGCCCTTGATTCCGGGTGTATCGATGATGTATCCTCCGTCGGCCAAACGGAACATCTCGGCGAAGGTCGTCGTGTGCTGACCTACTTCAAAAGCCCCGGATATCTCCGTAGTCTTGAGGTCGAGGTTGGGATCCACCTGATTGATCAGGGTGCTCTTACCTACCCCGCTATTCCCCGAGACCAAGCTCACGCAATCGTGCAGTAAGTCTTTCAAGTCCTTTATTCCGCGTCCTTTGGTTGCTACCGTACCGAGTACCTCGTAGCCGATATTCTCATACAGGGCCATCAGATATGCCAGCTCCTCCACTTCCTCATCGTTGAGAAGATCGATCTTATTAAACACGATCACAGCCGGAATATCATACGCTTCGGCGGTCACCAGAAAACGGTCGATAAAGGCGGTGTAGGTCTTCGGGTAGTTCAAAGTGGCCACCAACAATGCCTGATCGATGTTCGCAGCTAGGATATGCGTGCGCTTCGACAAATTCACGCTTTTGCGCACGATGTAGTTCGAGCGGTCGTAAATGGCGCCAATGACCCCTGTATCAAGGCCTTCTTCGAGCTCTACATCGACCCGGTCGCCTACCGCTACCGGATTCGTACTCTTGATGCCCTGGGTGCGGAATTTACCCTTGATGCGCGCCTCCAGCGACTCCCCGTTTTCGAGGTCCACTGAGTACCAACTCCCCGTACTTTTGGTCACACGTCCTTTCATGGCGGCAAGTTAGTTATATTTGACCCTATGAGCATAGAGGTGAAGGAAGTCAGCAAGATATACGGCGATCAAAAAGCGCTCGACCAAGTCTCATTTTCGATCGATACCGGCGAGATCGTCGGATTTCTCGGCCCCAATGGTGCGGGTAAGTCGACCATGATGAAGATCTTGACCTGCTACCTGCCCCAAACGGCCGGAAAAGTAAAGGTCAATGGCTTCGATGTCGAAGAAGAATCGATGAAAGTCCGCGAGCAAGTCGGCTACCTACCCGAGCACAATCCCCTCTACCTCGATATGTACGTGCGTGAGTTTTTGACTTTCGTGGCCGGGCTTTCCGGGGCGCCGACCCTGCGGGTCGATGAGATGATCGAGCGCACGGGTCTTACCCCCGAAAAACACAAGAAGATCGAGGCCCTGTCAAAAGGGTATCGGCAACGGGTCGGACTCGCGGCCGCCTTGCTGCACGATTCAAAGGTGTTGATCTTGGATGAGCCCACGACCGGCCTCGACCCCAACCAAATCGTCGAGATCCGCGACCTTATCAAGGCCATCGCCAAAGACAAAACGATCATGCTCTCGACCCACATCATGCAGGAAGTGGAAGCCATTTGCGATCGGGTGATCATCATCAATAAAGGGCGCATCGTAGCCGACAAACCGACCGAGGAACTCTCAAAGCTCACCTCGAACCGACAAGTAGTCAAGGTGGAATTTGAAGATAAGGTCGATACAGCGGCATTGAAAATACTCCCCGGGGCCGACTCGGTCCGAGAACTCAAAAAGAACACCTACTCGGTCGAATCGGCCAGCGGAAAGGACCTCCGCAAGGCCCTCTTCCGGTTCGCCGTTGAACAGGATACGACGATCCTCGAGATCGCTCAGGAGAGCAAGTCGTTGGAACGCGTATTTCAAGAGTTGACGAAGTAACGGGAGTTGCGCATCCGGCCGCAGGCCGATATTCGAATGCTTAATTAGGGTAGCACTATTCAAATCACCTAAAACACTGATAGAGCAACGCGCCACTCATAGCACTTATAGCACTGATCCCACTTCTTGCTCGCAGCGCCACTTACATCACTCATATCACTGTACTACCACCGGTTTCGTCACTTGAACGCCCGGACCAGAGATCTCGATCAGATAGGAGGCTTTGGGCAGATTGCGAACATCGATTTGGAAGCCCGAATCGCTCGAATCGCCTTGCGTTACAACTTGACCATTCAGTGCATACAGCGTCCAGTGAATGGGAATCGGCGCATCTATGGACACGTTGAGATAGTTCGAAGTTGGATTTGGGTAAATGCCAACATGCACTTCGGCTTCGTCCAGACCTATTGAACTCGTACAAGCGAAATCTTGCTGCTCAAACCATTGGGCAACCGCATCCGACTGGTTTCGCATGGTTCCCAAACTTGCCATTCGACCGCCGGAAAAAGCCCTGGAATAGCCGTACATGAGGTCGAATTGGAGTTCGTCTCCAGGGTTGAGTGTCATGGGGCCAACACTGCCCAAAACCCTTCGTTCCGAAGGTATATTGCCAGCGGTAGCTTCAGACCAGTCGACTCCAGGATAATTCGGGTCGGTAACTGAAGGGTATAGAAAAGTAGTCGGAGTACCCGGACCACCGGTAGGCGCGTGACCGTTGGTTTGATTGAACACCATTTGCGTTCCGTCGTTCCACTTCCCGTGTAGACTGTAATAATACTCGAAAGCGTTAGAAGGCACTCCATTAGCATCATGCAGGAAACTCGAATATGACATGAACCCGAATAATCCGAGCGTTTCGGAAGGTTCGTCGACTATACTGTCGTGATCATTATCGATGCCATCGTTTATTGCCGCCAAAGGGCCTTTGAGGATTCGAACACCTTGAGCGGGCGGATTTAAACCGTATCCACCTTGGCCATCGAATTCATCACCATTATAGGCGTAAAAAAGATTGCGCTCCACATCACAGCCGACGTAGTCGTCGGTGTAGTCACCCAAATCAAAATCGATGAATTGCCCGGCGTACACATCCGTGAGTTGCATTTGTCCTTTATATATAAATCTTGTATGGTTAAAAACGACTGAGTCGAGCTCAGGCACACCCGGATATCCGTTAAAGGCGTAAAGCATGGTGTGCACCTCAACGTTGGCTGGAAATATCGAGTGAAAATCATCGCTATAAATGGCGTATACGGCCATATCGCCACGAATGCAAGGGAAATCCCCTTGGGTTGGCTCGTAAATGCCATTACCGTTCACGTCGAAATAAGGAGCTAGTTGAGCCGATTCACCAATAGATACGTCGCCATTGCCCGGCCAGGTCAGAATATCTATAGGAATGCTGTAATTTGGATCGGGAAAATGCATTTGGTGATCGATTATTTGACTCCGCGAGACCTTCCAAACTTTATCCGTGGCCGGCATGGTCGTATCCAAATCATTGGCAGGTCCCGCTCTGTAAGGGTCTTGAATTTGGCGATAGGTCTCAGCTGAAATATGCAGACTACCCTTGTCGTCTAAGCCGCCGATCCACCATTCGCCCGCGAACAAGGTCTTTTATCCCGTTCCTCGGGGTACTTCGTGCAAACTTCCGGCATAATCCCAGAAGTGGCCCCCGTCGGCATTAATACCCATCTTCACGACATTGGTATCTACACTTTTAAAATTCTGGGCATGGGCACAGCTGAATAGCCACACCATGGATAGGAGTATCAATCGTTTCATAGTAGTACTGATCTTTTGACCCAAGCTAGTAAGATCAACTGCTCCTGTAAAATTCAAATCACCGATAAAATCACACATCCGGCCGTAGGCCGAAAAATTAGTACTTAGTGTTGAGGTCTTAGTTGGAAAGCAACTAGTCTCCAGTTCATGGCGTTTTGCTAAGCGTAAAAATCTCATTTCGCGCAGCGAGGTCCCATTTACCCGAGGCAAACCCGATCCGCAGGACCTCATCGCGATCTAGCTGCTACAAAAAAGAAACCCCAAGATCGCTCTTGGGGCTCAACAGTGGTATGCCGGGCACCTCATAGGGTTGTAGTTCGCTGATCTTTCGTTCTGGTGTTCGAAAAAGAAGCCAGAAATGCGAAGTAGCCCGGATAGGGAATGCGCACAAGCGCCCGAAAAATAAATCCTTCTAAGTTCATAGTACTGATTTTTAAGTTATTAACCCAGCATCAAGGTATCAGTACTGATTAGGAATAACAAGTGGAGTTGGCCGTATAAATCACAGGTTTGGTTCTCTTTGCGAACCTATTTTGGAGCGACCAAAGTGAATTCGCTACGCGAGTATATTTCGGCTGTATCGAAGTGTATTCGCCTGCAGCGAGTAAACGAAATATAACTCCGTTAGGAACTAACTGGTGCGCAGCACCAATTCACTTGAGCACGGCTCAAATAAACTCGGCCAAGGGTCGAATGAACTTGCGCTTTGCGCAAATTAGAATACTTCTTTCGCGATCCTTCGAATATTATCCGGTCGACCCATCGTGTAAAAATGCAGTACAGGAGCGCCGCGCTCAACGAGCTCCTTACATTGCTCTACCGCCCATTCAATACCTACTTCCCGAACAGCGGCATTATCCTTGGCCTTAAGCGCGGCATCGGCCAGATCTTCCGGTATATCGATATGAAAGCGCTGGGGCAACAAGCTCAACTGCCGCGCTGTAGCCAACGGCTTCAATCCTGGAATAATGGGCACCTCAATACCCTCAGCCCGGCATTGATCCACAAAATCGAAGTACTTCTGGTTGTCGAAGAACATTTGCGTCACAATGAACTCAGCCCCCAAATCCACCTTTTTCTTCAGCCACTTAAGGTCGTTCTTCATGTTCGGCGCTTCAAAGTGCTTTTCAGGATAACCGGCCACCCCTGCACAAAAATTCGTTGGCTGCGCATTCTTCAACTCCTCTTC
Source organism: Flavobacteriales bacterium (assembly GCA_021296215.1). Lineage (NCBI taxonomy): Bacteria > Pseudomonadati > Bacteroidota > Flavobacteriia > Flavobacteriales > Flavobacteriales bacterium. The sequence goes on along the minus strand of JAGWBA010000057.1, from coordinate 10,968 downwards.
CAAGTACCTCCCCTGATTCATGTCGATCACCTGTGCCAACAACTCCGTGGCATACTGGTGCCCCCCGTCCTCTGCCTTGAAATAGGTCTCGGTCTTGATCGGATCTCCGCGCAACACCAATACGTTATCGATACCCAAAAAATGCAGATCGATCAAGGCGTTTTCGGTCTCCTCCTGATTAAACCCTCCGCAGATCAAATGCGGTACGGCATCCACGTTGTACTTGTTCTGAATGGCGGCGCAAATAGCCACCGTTCCTGGCCTTTTTCGCGTAACTCGCCGCTCTAACAATCCATTCCCGCGGTCCCGGTAAACGAACTCCTCGCGGTGGTACGTCACATCGATAAAGGGCGGGTCGAACTCCATCAGCGGATCAATTGCTCCAAAGATGCTGTCGATGGTCTCGCCCTTCAACGGCGGCAGTATCTCAAACGAAAAAAGGGTGCCCTTAATCTGGGCGATATGTTCGGTAATCTTCATCTCAATATCCCAAATTTGAACTTAAATAACGCTCTGCCAGATCTACAGGCACCCCGCGGCACCGTGCGTAATCCGCAACCTGGTCTTCTTTAATGCGGCCGAGGCCAAAATACTTCGATTGAGGATGTGCAAAGTAGTACCCGCTCACACTCGCTGCGGGGTACATGGCCAAATTCTCGGTCAAGGTTACCCCTACCCGCTCCGTGGCATCGAGCAAGCGAAACAAGGCCTTTTTCTCCTGGTGGTCCGGACACGCCGGATAACCGGGAGCCGGCCTGATTCCCTGATATTTTTCTCGAATCAAATCCTCATTATCCAATTGCTCGTCCCCGGCATATCCCCACAGATCGCGACGCACCTTCTCGTGCATCAATTCCGCAAAAGCTTCCGCCAATCGGTCCGCCAAGGCCTTCACCATAATGGCGTGGTAATCGTCGTGATCGGCCTCGTATTGCTCCAAAACGGCCTCAATGCCATGTCCGGCCGTCACCACAAATCCACCAACCCAGTCCTCAAGTCCGCTTTCCTTCGGCGCCACAAAATCGGCTAGTGCCAAATTTGGCTGACCTTTCGCTTTCTCCGTCTGCTGTCGCAGCGTAACCAATATTTCCTGCGCCTCGCGGCGCGATGCATCCCTGTACACCTCGATGTCGTCTCCAACGGACTGCGCTGGCCACAATCCCACTGCCGCACGGGCTTTCAGTCGCTTGTTTACGATCAGGTCTTCGAGCAGTTCCTTCGCCTCTTCATACAGCTTACTCGCTTCCACGCCAACGACCTCATCGTCTAATATGGCCGGAAACTTACCGTACAACTCCCAAGTCTGAAAGAAAGGTGTCCAGTCGATGTATTGCGCTATTTCGCGCAAATCGTAATCGTCGAAGTAATGCACGCCCGGCTTTCTCGGCTCGTAAACATCCTCCGCTTTCCAGTCGATAGCCAATTTGTTCGCTCTAGCTTGGTCTAAATTCACGTAGCGCTTCTCACGGTTTCGCTTCCAGTAGCCTTCGCGCAGTCGAGTGTATTCTTCCGTGAGCTCGCTCCAATAAGCCTCCTTGGCTTCTTTGTTCAACAGTTTTCCGGCCACGTTCACCGCCTTCGATGCATCGAGCACATGTACTACAGGTTCTTCGCGCTCGGGAACAATTTTGACCGCCGTATGGGCGCGGCTGGTGGTAGCCCCACCAATCAACAGCGGCTGCTTTAAACCGCGTCGCTTTAATTCCTTGGCCACATATACCATTTCATCGAGCGAGGGGGTTATCAGGCCGCTGAGGCCTACAATATCAACCTCGTGCTTTACTGCTTCGTCTAATATTTTCTCGGGAGCCACCATAACCCCCAAATCGATGACCTCAAAATTGTTGCAGGCCAACACCACGCTCACGATGTTTTTACCGATGTCGTGCACGTCGCCTTTCACCGTCGCCAAAAGGATCTTGCCGGCTTTGCGGCCCGCCGTTTCCTTCTCGGCTTCCAAGTAGGGCAATAAATAAGCCACAGCTTTTTTCATCACCCGCGCGCTCTTGACCACCTGCGGTAAAAACATCTTGCCGGAACCGAACAAGTCACCCACCACATTCATTCCGGCCATAAGCGGCCCTTCGATCACTTGCAATGGCTTATCCAAGGCTTGTCGAGCCTCTTCAACGTCCTCTTCAATGAACTCCACAATTCCTTTGACCAACGCGTGCTCCAGACGCTCGTTAAAATCGCCCTCGCGCCAACGGAGATCTTTCTCGGCTTTCGCTTGGGTGGTACCGCGGTACTTCTCTGCCAAATCGAGCAAACGCTCGGTAGCATCGTCGCGGCGATCGAGCAGCACATCTTCCACGTGCTCCAGGAGTTCGGGATCGATTTCGTCGTAGACTTTCAACATGGTCGGATTCACGATCCCCATGTTCATGCCGTGCTTGATACCGTAGTACAGGAAAGCACTGTGCATAGCTTCGCGTACTGCGGTGTTTCCTCTAAAGCTGAAACTCACATTACTCACTCCGCCGCTCACCTGAGCTCCGGGCAAATGCTCACGGATCCACTTAGCGGCTCTAAAGAAGTCGATGGCGTTTTTACGGTGCTCGTCCATCCCCGTAGCTACGGGAAAAATATTCGGATCAAAAATGATGTCTTGTGGAGCAAAATGCACCTCGTCGACCAAAATTCGATACGCTCGTTCACAAATGGCTATGCGGCGTTCGAAGGTATCGGCCTGACCTTCCTCATCGAAGGCCATGACCACCACGGCCGCGCCGTACATCTTTACTTGTCGGGCCTGTTCTTTAAACTCATCCACTCCGCCTTTCAACGAGATCGAGTTCACTACCGACTTACCCTGCACGCATTGGAGTCCGGCCTCGATAACCTCCCATTTGGAGCTGTCGATCATAATGGGCACCCGCGCAATGTCGGGTTCGGCGGCGATCAGATTCAAGAACTTTTTCATGGCCTCGGCTCCGTCGATCAGGCCTTCGTCCATGTTGACATCGAGAATCTGCGCTCCTCCTTCGACCTGGTCGCGCGCTACTTCTAGGGCCTCATCGTAAAGATCTTCTTTAATCAGTCGAAGAAATTTCCGCGATCCGGTGACGTTGGTGCGCTCACCTATATTGACGAAGTTGCTGTCGGGCCGCACCGTCAGCGGCTCGAGTCCGCTCAGTTGTAGGTACTGGCTCATACGGCAGTAGCTTTAGCGTGGTAAGGACGTGGATGGTAACGAGCCGCTGTTTCGGCGATCACTTTAATGTGATCCGGCGTAGTTCCGCAACAGCCGCCAATAACGTTGACGAGGTTGAGCTTCAAGTACTCTTCGACCAGTTTGCCCATTTGTTCGGGGCTTTGATCGTAATCGCCGAACGCATTGGGCAAACCCGCATTCGGATATACGCTCACCCGGAAAGGGCTTATACGCCCCAAGGTCTGCACATAGGGAAAGAGCTGTTCGGCCCCCAGGGCGCAATTGAATCCGATCGAAAACAGATCCACATGACTCATGCTCACCAAAAAGGCCTCGGGGGTTTGCCCACTCAAGGTGCGGCCCGAAGCGTCGGTGATCGTTCCCGATACCATCACCGGAACCCGCTCGCCCCGGCGCTCGAACTCTTGTTCAATGGCGAACAACGCCGCCTTGGCATTCAGCGTATCGAAAACCGTCTCGACCAACAATACGTCGCCTCCGCCGTCGAGCAGTCCCCGCGCCTGTTCGGCATATTGATCGCGCAACTCATCAAACGTCATGGCCCGGTAGCCCGGATCGTTCACATCGGGCGACAAGCTCAAAGTCTTGTTCGTCGGGCCCATGGCCCCGGCTACGAATCGCGGTTTATCAGTGAATTTAGCACAGGCCTCTTTGGCCAGTTCAGCCGAGCGCTTGTTGATCTCGTAGGTAAACTCTTCAGTGCCGTAATCGCTTTGGGCCACCCGGGTGCCCGAAAAGGTGTTTGTCTCGAGTATGTCGGCTCCGGCCGCCAGGTACTCTTCATGAATACCGCGAATAATGTCGGGTTGAGTGAGCGAAAGCAAGTCATTGTTTCCCTTTAGATCACTGGACCACTGGGCAAAACGCTCACCGCGGTATTCCGCTTCGCCGAGTTTGTGGCGCTGGATCATAGTGCCCATAGCTCCATCGAGTACGAGTATGCGCTCACGCGAAATATCTTCTATCAAATGACTCATTGGCCTCTTGTTTTAGAGGCTTATCGAGAAAGTAAGAAGGGATGGGGTGAAGTGTTTGTGAAGTACTTCGCTCATCTCTCTCCTTAATCGGAGCGGGAATTAGCACCCGGCTTTTCCGGGTTGCCAAGACGTCGACGGGCCCTACCCTCGGTCTTTCTTGATAAGCAAGAGCAAAGTAAAGGTCGGGGAGTTGAAATTCCAAGAAAAAGTGAATTTTCGTTGAAAGTTAATTTCGCGCTAAGCGCGAAGTGCATTTTCTCGTGGAGAAAGAAAATCATTGTTCCAAACGACTTATTAACCACGTTTTGTGGCAAAGTAACTCGCGTAGCGAATCAACTTGCGAAGCAAACATACTCGCCAGGCGAATTAACTATGTAATAAGTGAAAAGTCTTTATATTTGCCGCCAACATCATCAGTGGAAGGATTTGTCTGATTGCAACCACGCTAAAAAATGCTAAAACAGGATTTTCCTAGCATTTATCGGACACCCCCTCCACTGCCAACGCAAAAAGAGCAGAGGAATATGTCTTATTATTTTACTTCAGAATCCGTGTCCGAAGGGCACCCCGATAAAGTCGCCGATCAAATTAGCGACGCCATTCTCGATCATTTTTTGGCCTTCGATGCCCAATCCAAAGTAGCATGCGAAACTCTCGTGACCACGGGTCAAGTCGTTCTGGCAGGTGAGATCAAATCGCAAACCTATTTAGACGTTCAGCAGATCACTCGCGACGTCATCAACCGCATAGGCTACACCAAAAGCGCTTATATGTTCGAGGGCAATAGCTGTGGAATCTTCAGCGCATTGCACGAGCAAAGCTCAGACATCAACCAAGGGGTAGACCGCGGATCCATCGAAGAGCAAGGAGCCGGCGACCAAGGTATGATGTTCGGTTACGCGACCAACGAAACCGAGAACTTGATGCCGTTGGCGCTCGACCTCAGCCACCTCATTTTACAGGAGCTTGCCGCCTTGCGGCGCGAAGGGGATGCTATTCCTTATTTACGCCCCGACGCCAAGAGCCAAGTGACCATTGAGTACAACGATGAGCACCAGCCGGTGCGCATTAAAGACATCGTGGTGAGCACCCAGCACGACGATTTCGATGAAGAAAAGGCCATGCTCGCCAAGATCAAAGAAGATATCGTCAACATCCTGATCCCTCGCGTAAAAGCTAAGTGCAGCGCACCGATCCAGAAGCTGTTTACCGACGATATCACCTATCATATTAATCCGACCGGAAAGTTCGTCATCGGCGGACCCCACGGCGATACAGGCCTTACCGGTCGTAAGATCATCGTGGACACTTACGGAGGAAAAGGAGCCCACGGTGGTGGAGCTTTTAGTGGAAAGGACCCCAGTAAAGTAGACCGCTCGGCGGCTTACGCCACGCGCCACATCGCTAAGAACTTGGTGGCGGCCGGAGTCGCCGATCATATCTTGGTTCAAGTAAGCTACGCGATTGGCGTAGTAAAACCCATGGGTGTTTTTGTCGACACCTACGGCACAGCAAATGTGGATATTAACGATGGAGAAATCGCGGCGAAGGTGAGTGAACTGTTCGATTTACGTCCGGGATTCATCGAAAAGAACCTCAAATTGCGTCAACCCATGTACGGCGAAACAGCCGCATACGGACATATGGGCCGAACAAACGAGGTGGTGAAAAAGACCTTCGCTCGCCCCGACGGAAATGGCGTAGAGGTCATTGAGCGCGATGTAGAGCTTTTCACCTGGGAAAAACTCGATCGCGTCGACGACATCAAAGCCGCGTTCGGACTGTAAAACGGGCGATCGTACTTATGCATCGCGCCGTAGGCGCAAAACCCCTACCTTTGCGGCATGGCAGAGAAACTCGTAGCTGTGATCGGTAGACCCAATGTGGGTAAATCGACGTTTTTTAACCGCATGACTCAGCAGCGGCAAGCAATCGTGGATTCCATTTCGGGGGTCACGCGCGATCGGCATTACGGAAAATCAGATTGGAACGGGCGTTCGTTTTCGCTCGTGGATACCGGCGGATACATTACCGGCTCAGACGATCGTTTTGAAGCCGAGATACGTCGCCAAGTACTGATAGCCATCGACGAAGCGGACATCATTCTGTTTATGGTGGATGTGCAGGCGGGCGTTACAGATATGGATCAAGACGTGGCGGCCTTGCTGCGCCGCACCGATAAGCCGGTATTTTTGGTCGTCAATAAAGTCGATACGCCGATTCACGCCGCGGACGCCACCGAATTCTACGCGCTGGGACTGGGCGAGTACTTCACCTTGAGCTCCATCAACGGAAGCGGCACCGGGGAACTCCTGGATGCTGTGGTTGAGCACATCCCGCGACCCGAAGAAGAGGTCGAAGACGAAGATGCTCTGCTCCGATTTAGCATTGTTGGGCGCCCCAACGTGGGGAAGAGTTCTCTCTTGAACGCCCTCATGGGCGAGGATCGGAACATTGTGACCGACATCGCCGGAACTACGCGCGATAGCCTGAACACGCATTATAACCAGTTCGGATTGGAATTCGAGTTGGTCGATACGGCCGGAATCCGAAAGAAAGGAAAAGTACACGAAGACCTCGAGTTTTATTCGGTCATGCGGGCTATTAGAGCCATTGAATACAGCGATGTTATTTTGGTAGTGATCGATGCTACCCGGGGGTTTGAGTCTCAGGATCTGAATATTTTCCACTTGGCCGAGCGCAACAAGAAAGGAGTAGTGATCTTGGTGAACAAGTGGGACCTGGTCGAAAAAGAAACCAATACCACCAAACAGTACGAAAAGGCCATACGCGAGCGCATTGCACCGTTTACCGATGTGCCTATTGTGTTCATTTCGGCCATTACCAAGCAGCGGATCTTCAAAGCCATTGAGACGGCTATGGCAGTGTATGAGCGTCGCAAACAACGCATCAGTACCAGCAAGCTTAACGAATTGTTTTTACCGATCATCAAGGAAAACCCGCCCCCTTCGACCAAAGGAAAGTTCATTAAGATCAAGTACATCACCCAGCTGCCGACGAATACCCCTCAATTCGCCTTCTTCGCGAATTTACCGCAGTACATTAAGGATCCGTATCGTCGATTCTTGGAAAATCGATTCCGGGAGATGTTTGATTTTTCAGGCGTACCAATCACGATTTATTTCCGGAAAAAGTAAAGAAGGGGTATCAGTGGCCCCCGGCGGGGCGATAAGTGGTATCAGTGATATCAGTGGCACCTGACGGTGCAATAAGTGGTATAAGTGACTTGCCTTCATGAAGGACGCCGCTTATAAAGCTAATAGCGCAGTGCCACTTATGAAACTGATAACAAAACGATCACGACTTGTATCCAAACCGCTTCAGATCTCGATCACTATCCCTCCAGTCCTTGGCGACCTTCACGAATAGTTCGAGATGAATGTGTTTTTGGAAGAAATCTTGCAGCTCCTTCCGGGCGTTGGTTCCCACCTTTTTGATCATTTTGCCCCGGTGGCCAATGATGATGCCTTTTTGTGTTTCGCGAGCGACCATAATAATGGCCCTAATGCGGATGATGCGCTCTTCCTCCTTGAACTCCTCCACTTCGATCTCCACCGAATAAGGCACTTCCTTTTTGTAGTTCAGTAGGATTTGCTTGCGCACAGCCTCTTCCACGAAAAAGCGCTCCGATTTGTCGGTGAGCGCGTCTTTGTCGAAATACGGGGGCGATTCGGGCAGTAGCTCCACGATCCGATTCAACAGCGGTTCCACCCCAAAATTTTCGAGTGCGGAAATGGGAATGACTTCGGCGCGCGGAAACTGTTCTTTCCAGTACGCGGCATACTCTTCGAGCCGCTGAGGCTCCGTTGTATCAATTTTGTTGATCACCAACAACAGCGGGATATCGTTCTTTTTGAGGCGTTCGAACAGGGCTTCATCTTTCAGTCGCTTTTCGCCCGGCTCCACCATGTAGATCAAAACATCGGCGTCCTGAAAGGCCGATTTCACGAAGTCCATCATGCTCTCTTGGAGCTTGTATGCGGGCACAATGACCCCGGGGGTGTCGCTGAACACGATCTGATAATCGGGCTGGTTCACGATCCCCAAAATACGGTGGCGCGTGGTCTGCGCTTTGTTGGTAATGATCGACAATCGCTCGCCCACCAAGGCGTTCATCAGGGTCGATTTCCCCACGTTAGGGTTCCCGATGATGTTGACGAATCCTGCTTTATGTGGTGTTTCACTCATTGACGGCCATTCGGAAGGGCACGTTCAGCGCCCGGTTGATCTCGCGCCACAAGGTACGCATTTGCACGGCCTCTTCCGGGGAATACGTGTCTTTGAGGTAGACGCAGAAAAAATGCAGTCGGTAGGTCTGGTTATCGACCCGTTCCACCGAAAATCGCGCCTCCATAAGCTCGGGTAATCGCCAGTTGTACCCCGGAAAGGTCAAGGGCACCATGTCACGACCGAACTGCAGATAAACATCGTTTTGCTCAATTCCGGCATACGGCAAATGCAGCGGGTACACGCGTTTTACCGGCCCGCTATACACTTGCTCGGCTTGCAATAGTGCCTGCGGCACGATGGACAACGTGTCGCCCCGCCAGTTCACTTGGGTGGCCGTTCGCGGATACTGCCACTCGGTGCTGAAAGCTTCGTCCTTGGAGTTAAAATCGACCATCATCGGACGCTCATCCAAATTGGGCCATTTATCGCGCCGGGTGGTGTATCGCCTGGTCGTGGGACGCTCGGTGTTCACACCCTTTTGCCGGAGTTCGGACCAATAGGCCGATGCCGCGCCAGTCCATTGTTCGCGCACCGGAAAGGTCACTTCGGTCTCGTACCCCCGTAAGTTCACGATCGCACTTTTATGAATCTTGCTCCTCTCGATCGGAAAGCCGGGTAATTCTTCGATCGTTACCGTTTCCAAGGGAGCCTCAATAAAAACGGCACGGGTCGAAAGCAGATCGCCGGGAATCTCATCGAACGCGTACTTACCCTCCCACTGCATGGGAACCAGAAAATGGCGTTCGCCGGTCTGCGTATCGGTAAATTCAAAGAAGGCATGGCTGATCTGGTCCAAGCTGATGACATTTGAATCCAGCGTTCCGCGCGACTTCTCTTTGGCCAACACAAGCCGATACGGAATGTCGAACCGCCGGATCAAGTCGTCGTAAAAGATGTACAGCGCATCGGGGTGGATTCGACCCGAGTTAATGTCGTTCCCAATATTGATGCCCCGTGGGTACTTCGTTAAGGTCAGGTGTTTGTTGAAGTATTCGTGTACGGCTTCGATGCGCGCCGTGACCTGATCGGGCGGAATCCCCCTCCAAAGATCCTGCAAAAAGCCCTCGAGCTGTTTGTCGTACCGCGCATTCACATCGAGCTGTAATCGATCCAGTTGCCGTAAAAAGATCCACCAAGCTAAGGGCCAACCGTATTCGTCTTGGAACGTTGGGCCGAACGCCTGTTCCACATGCGGTAAATAGCGGGCCGGACTAAAATGATCCTCTCTAATTCGAGCCGGCAAATCGGTCATGCGCCATAAGTACTCCTGTCTAAAGAACTCCTCTTTTTGCCGCGCCTCGGGAGCCCCTTGGTGCGTTGTATATCGGAAAGGGTCGTACTCGGGATGAGTCAACACATAGGTACTGCGCACCGTAGGCAGGTAGTCGTCGAAATACATGTGCTGCGGCAGCGGATGCCCTTGATAGCGCCAAAAAAGCTCCAGCTGATCGCCTGATTCCACGGTCGGAACCTCAAAAATGATAAACTGGTCCGGCGAAAAACCCGATACCGTTTTCTCAATACGCTTGTTTTTAAAAAACTTGGCATCGATATCGGCTACCCGACCATCGGGCTTGGTGAGCCGGGCATCGAGCCGATCGAGGGTGGTATTGGGCACGTAAGGAATAAAGAAATATCGGTACTGCTCGGCCCCTTCGTTCTTCTGAAACTTGATCTTGTAGTAGATCTCGTACTCCTTTCCACTGAATCGATTCCGCGCTTCGTACCGCTGATAGCGCACCACGCGCTCCAGAATCACCGCCGGCTCATCGGCCCATTTTTCCGGCACAAAGATGTTGTGCGAATCGACGGGCCACACGATGTCTTTGTACTTGATGCGGTCCTGTGCCCGTGAGGGCAGCGAAAGCAACAGCGACAGCGACAGAATGAGGTGGCTTCGATACATGGAGTTAAAATAGCAAAAGGACGCCAATAGTTTTTGTGCCTACGGCACGATGCGGAGTTCCGTCGGAACTTTCGGGAATTCACTTGGCGTTGAACTATAAGAGGAATAGCCCAAATACCCTTCAATAAAATGTGCAGGTGGTGCTCGGATTCGCCGAGGAATGTTATTTGACTATACGGTGTGATGTGCATTCCTGGGGATTGCTAAGAGTTGCCGGTTCAATGACATGATTACAAGTGCTTTTCTAATGAATCTGGAGGGCCTACCGGTGGATCTTGAATCGTATAGTTCAGACCATATGGGTAGTCAAGAAGAACCCGAAGAGACCAAGATGCCGGGTAGAATGTGAAGTAAACCAAACATGGATCTCGTATGACGAAAACCTATAAACCATTCAAGATAAAGATGAACACATACATACTCATATAGTTGACACAACCATATTAGATTCCGTAAATTACTTCTATTGCTTATATGAACGTGACTGGTATGCACGCTGGAGAGACTTAGGAAGCCATACTGACGCTCTCAGTTCTGATAACTTTGTAATGACCGGTAAACGGACAAAAGGTGATCATGTCTGTTCGACTTCAGCAATAAGTGAACTTTTTAGGGCATAAAGTTAAGAGAGAGGTTTTAATAAATTTATAACCTCTAAA
>JAGWBA010000056.1 GCA_021296215.1 Flavobacteriales bacterium | reverse complement strand
CCGTATACGAGACCCGCACGTACGGTGGTGTGAGAGGCGCACCCCGTCACGTCTTAGTGGCGGGGCCGTCTACTCGATTGAAATAGCGTTTTCCGCGGGAATCCGCTCCGTTGCCCGCCAGATACGTCCAATTGCCGTAGTTGCTCGTTACGTCGTAATCGATCAACCTGCTTTCAAACCATTCGGCCCCTGCTAGCCAATCCACACCAAGGTCATTGATCAAATAACTGGCTACATTTTGTAGACCGCGATTACTCATGAACCCCGTTGCGGCCAATTCCTTCATATTGGCATCCACAAAAGGCTCACCCGTTTCTCCGGTTGCCCAAGCTCTGAATTCACGCAAGTCCCAAGGTTTTTTTATTCGGCCTACGGCCGGATGCTTGAAAAAAGCGTCTCCGAGTTTAATGCTCTTGAAGTTGAAGAAATCGCGCCACAACAGCTCAAAGACCAGCCAGTAGGTGCTTTCGTTTTGTACCCTTTCGTTCTCGTATCGCTTCACCTCGTTGTAGATCCTTCGCGGCGATAAACTGCCATTAGCCAGCCAAGGAGAGAATTTGCTTGAATAATCCGCACCAATAAGGCCATTACGAGTTTCTTTGTACTGACGCAATTGGTCCCTCTTCCAAAAGTAGTCATCGAGGCGAGCCAACCCTTCGCTTTCTCCTCCTCTAAATTCCATCACCGCTCGTGATTCTTTTGGTGGGCGTTCCAAACCTAACTCATCTAGTGAAGGAATAGATCCCGGGTGCACTGTTTCCGGGAAAAACAATTCTGCAGGTATTTCGAATTCGGGTCGCACCGTCCAATGAGCCTCTTGTCGTTTCCGCCATGACGTGAATCCATTAGGCAAACGATCGATACCTTTAACTACATCTTCGGGATGAACGAGGGTTTTTCCACAAAACGATCTCATCTCGATCCCCAGGGCTCTGACCTCGTTTTCTGCAGTTCGTTCTTCTAAAGTGAACTCCTCCTGAAAGTAAATGACATCGATTGGGCTGACTTCGTGAATCGCCTCGGCGGCCGAGCATTTCCTGATTACGAGGTCTCTTCCGAGGATCTGCAGGTTGTACCGAAGTTGTTTAAGGCTCTCTAACAAGAACTCAGCTCTATGCGCACCCGTCTTTGAGAATCCGGCCGAAGTAGCCCCGAAGTGTCTCGGATCCATTGCGTATAGACCGATTTGTTCACGGGGATCTTTGGATGCTCGGTACAAGCCTTCGTGATCGTGAATACGCAGGTCGTTTCGGCACCAAATTAGTGCCCTCATTTTACTTGAAGCTATTGATGTATTCGGGATTGTCCTTATTTCTTCTGCATCGCTCGCTGCAATACTTTACTTCGTCCCATACCTTTTCCCATTTCTTCCGCCGCGAGAATGTCTGCCCGCATACGACACAGGTTTTTTCGGGAAGATGGGCTTTTCGATGCACGTAGAGTTAACCTGCGAGCTGCACTTCGGTTCAGCGTAAAAGAAAAATCCCGCCAGTGAAGGCGGGATTTCTGCGCTGTGAAACTTTTTTTGGTTCAGGTTTAGCTTTCGGTATTGTCGCCGGCGTCACCGATTGGCCAATAGATATCGGTGATCCATTTACTCGTATCGGGCTCCATTCCCGGATCGGTCATGTACACTTCCAATGGGCCACCAACCATTTCCCAGCCCATTTTAGCAATGTGCTCGAATGCAGCGTTGTATATAGCATCCATTTCATCGTACGATCCCATGTAAGTGCCTTTTAAACAACGTCCCCCAACGAGGGTGCCTTCCATTACAGGTGCACTTGGTGCTTTGTCTGTTTCAGCACTGATTAAAGTACGGAATGAGCACATGCTCGTTTCTTCGTCCCATTCGGTGTATTCGGCCATTGGAGGCGCACTCATGTTTTGGCTGTCTTCACCTAACCAGTTCATCAGGACTCCAAAACTTTCACCCATCTTTGTGCTGATCTCGCTCATGGGAACATTTTCCATCATGACGTAGTAGACCATCATTTCGTCGAGGGTGGTTTCTTCAAATCCGTAATCGGCCTCAGCGGCAGGTGCGCCCATGGCACTCGCAACCGAATCGATATTGGCCAAGCCACCTTCGAACTGCGGTCCGAGGGCACCGTCCATCATCATACCGACCCAAATACCGACCCAACGCTGGAAGAATGGAAACTCCATATCGGCCGACCAGAATACCTTGGTGCCTTCTTCGGTTTCGGTCAACTCCCAAGTTCCGTCAACACGGCCCTTTCCTTCGAATTCGATGCGGGTTTTCATTCCGGTACTTGGCGTCACTTCAACGATGGTCAGTTTGCCTTTCCCGAGATTTGGATTTTCACTTTCCCACGAGTACCATGCCCCTTCACCTGAGCCGGGATCGCTGTACTCGTAAGTAGCTTCTTGATCGATCTCGTACCACATTGACCAATTTTTCCAGTTGTTCACGTCGCTGATCTGAGCGAAGATCGCTTCGGGTGAGTCGTCCATGACCCGTTCTCGGCTCACTTGCACATTCTTGGGCAGAGCCGCATTCACGATAACGAATACTCCAAACAACACGAGGAGTACGATGAGAATAATTCTTAATGCTTTCATTTGAAATAGAGGTTTTGACTAGCGCAGCCCCAATTTACGAATTTGTAACTTAGATACCTCAATTTGTAATCACTACCATGAAAAAGCTTTTATACTTCGCCCTCGCGGGCGGATTTCTACTCTCCGCATGTGGAACAAATCCCGCCGATGAGGCGGAAAACAATTCTGCTGATACCACGGCAATGGACGATTTTCAGTGGCAAACCGAACAGTTCGCCGATATCAAGATCATTCGGTACCAAATTCCCGGTTGGGATCACTTGACGGCTAAGCAGCACGTTATGGTGTATTACCTCACGCAGGCCGGATTGGCAGGGCGCGATATGATCTGGGATCAAAACTACCGCTACAACCTCGATATTCGTCGCGCCTTGGAGCACATCGTGAGTAATTACGAGGGTGATCGCGAAGGTGAAGATTGGGAGAATTTTATGGTTTATACCAAGCGCGTGTGGTTTTCGAATGGAAGTCACCACCACTACAGCATGAGTAAGATCATGCCGGCCTTTTCGGAGGCTTACTTTCAGAGCCTGCTGAACGATACAGGGTATAATTTGGACGCTAAGATCGTTGTGGCCGTGTTCGATCCTGAAGTGGATAACAAGAAAGTGAATTTAGATCCAGATAAAGGATTGTTGGCCGGATCGGCAACGAATTTCTATGACCCCAACATCACGGAAGAAGAAGTTGATGCTTTCTATGCCGGCATGATGGCTAGTGCATCCAATAAAAAGGTGTCTTTCGGGTTGAACTCGAAGGTCGTAAAGAACGAATCGGGAAAACTCGAAGAAAAGATTTGGCGCGTTGGCGGTATGTACAGTGAGGCTATCGAGCAAGTAGTATACTGGCTCGAAAAGGCTGCAGGGGTTGCAGAGAATGAAGCACAGGCCGAAGCGCTTCGCTTGTTGGTGGAGTATTACAAGACCGGTGATCTAGAGACTTGGGACGAGTTCAATGTAGCCTGGGTAAGCGCTACCGATGGAGATATCGATTATATCCAAGGATTCGTAGAGGTTTACAACGATCCCAAGGGTTATAAGGGTAGCTACGAAAGCATCGTGGAGATCAAGGATTTCGATGCCTCGGAGCGTATGGCCGTATTGGCGGAAAACGTGCAGTTCTTCGAGGATAACTCTTCGATCATGGACGAGCATAAGAAAGCTAATGTGGTCGGGGTAAGCTATAAAGTAGTGAACGTTGCCGGAGAAAGCGGAGACGCATCACCAAGTACACCGATCGGTGTAAACTTACCGAATGCCAACTGGATCCGTGCAGATCACGGCTCCAAATCAGTAAGCTTAGGGAATATCGTAGCGGCTTATGAAGCGGCTTCCGGTAAAGGTTTCTTGGAGGAATTCGTTCACGACGATGCCGTTCGCGAGCGCATGAAAGAGCACGGGAAGCTAGCGGCCAAGATGCATACGGCCTTGCACGAAGTAATTGGCCACGCCTCGGGTAAACTCAACGAAGGAGTTGGTACGCCCAAGGAGACCCTCAAGAACTACGCAAGTACATTGGAAGAAGCGCGGGCCGACTTGGTCTCCTTATACTATATCACCGATTCTAAGTTGGTAGAGTTAGGCCTAGTGCCAAGTACCGATGTGGGTAAAGCCGAGTACGACAGCTACATGATGAATGGGCTAATAACGCAATTACGTCGTTTGGAACCGGGAGAGGTTCTCGAAGAAGCGCATATGCGTAACCGTCAAATCAATGCTTCTTGGGCTTACGAAAGAGGTAAGGCCGACAACGTGGTGAGTTTTGACGTGATCAACGGCAAAACCTACGTGGTGGTGAATGATTATGAAAAGCTGCGCGTCATATTCGGAGAATTGCTTCGCGAGATACAGCGAATCAAATCAGAAGGTGACTACGAAGCCGGTAAAGCATTAGTTGAAAACTACGGAGTGCAGGTCGACACGGAACTGCATGCTGAAGTACTCGAGCGTGCTGAAGCACTCAATACGGCACCCTATGGTGGATTCATCAACCCCGAGATTCGACCCGTTATGGACGGCGATAGCATCGTCGATGCCGAAGTGCATTATCCGGCCGATTTCACCGAGCAAATGTTGATGTACGCCGAGCGCTATAGCTTCTTGAAATAAGCGTTAGGTCTAGGGCCTAGCAACGATTATACACTGAATCTACTGAAGAGGGCAGCCTGAGGGCTGCTCTTTTTTTGTTGTGGGCAGTGGGCAGTGGGCCATTCACATTGGTTGGTGTGCAGGCAATTAGAACTTAGCTAATGCTAATGCTAGTGCCCGTGCTTCCTTTCAAGTGCTTGATCAATATGGGCAAGGTGGTGACGACAATGCCAAACATACTGGGCTAATGCTTCGATCAACTCGTACTCTTCATGGTGCTCTGGGTGCAAATAAGTGCGCAACCACTGTTCTTTGGACATGCTCAACAAGAGTTTACGCCATCGGTGATGGACACCTTTCAGAAGATTCAATGAGGGCTCCAAATTGGTACTCATTGCATCCGGAAGCTCGGCCCAACGCTCTTCGTAATAGGGCCTGATCTTTGGACGTTCCTCAGTTAGGGCCAATCGAAACCGAGCGTAGGCATTCAAGTGACTATCCGCGCAGTGGTGCACTACTTGAGCGATGTTCCATCCATCGGATCTATAGGCCAAGGCCAACTCCTCGTTACTTAAGGACTGTACTTTTTCGATCATCAGATTCGGGAACTGTCCGATTTCTTCGACATATCCGGCTCGGTGCGGTACTTCAATACGCTTAAACTCGGAGAGTGGACCAATGGGGAATCTGAGGTCTTTCATGCGGATGTAATTCTTGAGGGTTGATTGTCCTGAGGTTTTAGTCGATCCTAACTCCGCGCGACGAAAATGAAAGACCCTGTTGACCGGAAGTCGAGATCATAACCGCCTCTATCAAAGGCTCGCTGGAGTCGGGCGACATGACCCATTCGAATAAAAAATTACCCCCCGATCCTCCGGCCTTATCCGATTCATTGATCACGATTTCAAGGGTTTCCATGGGGCCGATAAAGATGCTTTGTTGCGTGTATGCGTGAATGAGCTTGCCGTGCGTATCGAAATAGTCGGCTTTGTAGAGGTATAGCGAATCGGTCGAGCTCGTATTGCGAATACTTACCGTTACTGTCAATTCGTGTGTGAGGTGCTCGGTCTGACTGTAAATATTGCTGTAGACCGGTAAATAGGTAACACCCGTAATGAGCAATGAGTCTTGTGGTACATCGATCACTCGTTCACTCCAGTTTACTTTGGGCTCCTTCTCTCGTTTTTGAGAGCTGCACGAAGAAAAGGAGGTTAGGAATATGGCGATGCTCAGCAATATTAAAATGCGCATGGTTGGTTCTTAGTTGAGTAATAAAGGTCGTAATGTTTCTTGATTTCCCAATTGATATTCTCGGTACGTTCAGGGTCAATTAAAGTTGGATTATTTTCTCGCTCATAGGTTTAATTCCAAAGCGTTCCATCGAGCCCAAGTACAACACCGAGCCACAATCCTATGGCGAATCCGACCGTACTGATGAGGACTACCAATGCTTTGACCCACTTTCTTTTGGGTTCAAACAGATTCTTTAGCAGAAAGGAAAGTGTAGCCAATGCTGTAGCCAGCGGTGTAACGATCAGTGGGCGTACCTTCCAGTTTTCGCCCCATTCCGGATTCGGATCCGTCACGGTAAATACAAATAGCGAAATGATACCGAATCCGATCAACGCCCCAATTAGGGCTCTTTTAAAAATGAATACTGCTGATATTTTCATGATTGTGGGGTGTTAAAAAGCCATAGGTCGTAAGCCAAAGGCCATAGGCCGTTGGCAATTAGCTTCTGACAAACAGAAAATTAGGAATTATAAATCAGGAATTCAGAATTTCCCACGTATGATCCGCCATCAAACGGGCCGATGCGACGAATTCGGGATAGCTTTTAGATCGTCCCCACTCTTTGGGCCAACAAGTGATAGCACACTCTCATTATCGTTTTTCCGATAGAGGTGATACAAGTGGCTGATTTCCGGATTAAAATTGATCTCCGCCTCGTAGATCATTTCCGAGACCTCCTTCCGGTCTTCAATGGCTTTGGCTTGTTTCGCCAGTAGCTCGATCTGATCCTTGATCTGATTCAGTTGCTGATCGGTCTGCTCGTACATGGCACTTAGGGCCTTCACGCGGACCTTGTTTCTTATCGACCTTTTCGATCTTCGCACTACCCACATGATGCGCATACTCAAGCGTGCTCGGGTTTTCAGCTACCTTGTCTTTATCGATCGGATTTTCGTTCTGGCTCATTTCAAGATCTCTTGCGTTCTGCGCCGAATCGTTCGGTTCGGCGTGGTATGCACAGCTAAGATACGGCGACTTTCTCTCTTCACTTCGGGCCATTTTCTGGCGTCCCAAAGTAGTTTTCTGGCCCTGCGGGCCGATGCTTCCCGGTCGACTACCGGCTCGGGATAACCCCCGGGCAATTCAACGCCGTACAGCCCTTGCTCCTTGGCGGTCATTTTCCACGGTTCGTGTACGAATTCATTGGGCAAAGTGGCTAATTCGGGAACCCATTTCCGAATGAAGATCCCATTGGGGTCGTGATCCTGCCCTTGTTTAAACGGATTGTACATCCTGACCGTGTTGATTCCCGTTACCCCGGCTTGCATCTGAATCTGCGGAAAGTGAATTCCCGGTTCAAAATCCAGGAATACATTGGCCAAGTGTTGCGCTCCGGCCTGCCACGGCTGCCAAAGATGATGAGTCAAAAAGCTCACCAACATGGCTCTCATTCTGAAGTTCAAGTAACCCGTCTGGTTCAGACTCCGCATGCAGGCATCGACCATCGGAATTCCTGTTTTTCCCTCGGACCAGGCCTTGATCAACCGTTTATCCACGGGCTTGTCCAGTGCATAGAACCCGCGATTCAAATCCTCGAATTCCATGTGACATTCACTTTCGAATTTTTGGATGAAATGACATTGCCGGTGTATTCGCGAAATGAAGGCGGTCAAATTCCTTTTGTTTCCTTGCTTCATCGCCGCCCGCGTGGCCTGATATACCTGTCGAATGCCCAAGGTGCCCCACGCCAAATGCGGACTTAACCGCGAACAGCTTTCACGAGCTTCGCGTGGTTTGCCAATGTGCTGTTGATAGTTCGTGGACCGCTCCAACAAGAAGGTCTTGAGCCGTTCATGCGCCGCCGCCTCACCAGGGGCTTGATACCTTTCGGGGTAATTCTCCCACGATAACCTTACTTCACCGGGTAATTCAAATCCAGTTGGGCGGTCTACTTGGCTCCACCTCCCCAAATCCCATTCCGGGTTTTTCTTCGGCACCAACATCAACGCTCTCCAATCGGCGCCCCGGTTTGCCCTATTCTTTCTCCCTCTCGTTACTCCTTGATGCCGATATTCGATCCACTCCGTGCCGCGCTGCTCGCACCATTTCTTTACGGCTTTGTCGCGCTCAAAGGTCCGGGCGAGTCCCACTTCCATATGAGCGTAAATTCGATCGGGTTTCAAGGACTCCGGTACATCGATCATTTCGCCGTAGAATAGCTCGGCCCTACCGCCTTTTTCTTCCACCCGCCTTTTGAACTCGAGCCAGCTGTGGTACATGAACTGCCAATGACGCAAACTCATTTCGGGGTGCGCAACGAATGAAGACTCTACGATCCAAGCGGCCATGCATTCATCACCACTAGCCAGCGCTTCGGTCAAGGGCTCGTGATCGCGGGTTCTAAAATCGCGTTTGATCCACACTAGATTCATAGCGACTCAATATTGTCCAAACACCATTGTCCTCGATCTACAATGGCCGCTCTTTTTTCGGCATCCATTCGGTCCAGGTTCCGGTAAGCCATCCCGATACGGGGGTTATTCCCGAGCTCATCGCGGTGTCTATCGTAAAAGTGCCAGTAGAGGCTATTGAACGGGCAGGCGTTTTCACCCGTCTTTTCCTTGTGATCGTAGTGGCATCCCGAACAGTAATTGCTCATTTTGTGGATGTAGTTGGCACTCGAGTTATAGGGCTTGGTAGCGATGAGTCCGCCATCAGCGAACTGACTCATTCCTCTGGTATTCGTGATCTCCACCCACTCGAACGCGTCGATATAGATTCCAAGGTACCACTGATCCGGTTCATCGGGATCCACACCCGCCAAGAGCGCGAAGTTCCCCGTAACCATCAATCGCTGAATGTGGTGGGCATACGGGCGTTCCAAACTTTGCTTTACGGCATGCCGCACACAGCTCATTCGCGTGTCGCAGGTCCAAAAGCAGGAGGGAAGGGCTCGATCGGCCCGCAGGGCATTCTCTTTTTTAAATTCCGGCATTTGCGCCCAATACACTCCGCGCATGAACTCGCGCCAGCCGATGATCTGCCGCACGAAACCCTCGATCTGATTCAGCTCGATATCATCGCGTTTGCGGTACTCATCGGTACAGCGTTTCAACACATCGAGCGGATGCAGCATTTTTGCGTTCATGGCAAAGCTCAACCGGCTGTGATAAGCACTCCATTCGTCGGTATGCATGGCATCCTGGTAGGTGCCAAACCGGTTCAAAAGGTGCTCGGCGATGTATTCCAATACTTTTTTGCGCCTCGCGGCGCGATGTGGCCCACCCGAGTTTTTTCGGGTTTACGGTGCCGATGGTCTTCACGCCTTCGCTTTCGAGTAATTCAACGATGTCGCTCACATCGGTGTCGAACTCAAGGGGTTCGGGAATATCGATGTCCCGAGGTAACTTTTTTCGGTTGCCGGTGTCGTAGTTCCATTTACCACCTTCAGGCTCATCGCCAGCCATGAGGAGTCCGTATTTTTTGCGCATTTGGCGATAAAAGGACTCCATCAAGTAGGTCTTTTTACCTTCGAAGAAATCCCTGAGATCATCTCGCTCCGTCAAAAAATGCTCGGTATCGCTAACAGAGGTCTCGATCTCGAGTGATTCGGCAAAACTCTTCAGTAGTTGATCGACCCGGTATTCATCGGGCAGTTGATATTGAAATCGTTGAGCACCGAATTCCTCGATGAGTTGATTGATGTTCGCTTCGAAACCTCGGTTGTTCTGGTCGTCGAGTTTTATGTATCGGACGTGATGACCGTCCGACTCAAGGGCCTTTGCGAACCTACGCATGGCGGTAAAAATTGCGCACACTTTCTGAATGTGATGAGGCGCGTAATCGGTTTCGGACCGCACTTCCATGAGCGTGTAAAGCACGTTGGGGTCCTTTGTTTTGAACCACGAGTGCTTCGCGTTCAGCTGATCCCCGAGTATGAGTCGAACCGTTTTCACACGCACAGAACAACGAATGAGGCGAATGAGTTTACAGTATATGAGAATTTGGGGAATCGATTACGGAAGCAAGCTGGCGGGAACGACCGTGGTTGCGACCTTGTCGCAGGATGCTTCGCCCGAGGCGAAGGTAGTTGCGGCAAAGCCGCAGGCAGCAACATTACATACCTCCCAAAGGAAAAAGGATGCGGATCGCATGATCCTCAAACTTGCCGAGCAAGAGCGGCCGGATCTGATCTTCATCGATGCGCCGTTGAGTTTGCCGGGAGCTTATTTCGGTACCGATGACGACTTTTTCTACCGACCCGTAGATCGAGAAGTAGGGGCTATGTCGCCTATGTTTCTGGGCGGACTCACGGCTAGGGCGATGCAGGTGAAGGTCAACCTTGAAAGATTGTTGCCCGAGATTCAGATCTATGAATCGTACCCAAAACTGCGGGCCAAGGATCTCGGATTCACCGATCGAGGGTATAAAAAAGAGGTAAAACATATTGAAGTGCTCTTTGCCGAATTGAAAGATTATCATCACGAACTAAAGTTCGTAACCCAAGTAGGTACTTGGCATCACCTCGATGCCTTGTTGGCCTTATCTTCAGCGCTTCGCTTTACGGCCGGGGAGCACGACGTTTATGGACCCGAGGGAGGAGCCTGCATCTACGTCTGAGAAAACCGATTTTGCCCTACCTTCGTGCCGTGAGGCACTTGTTCCCATATCGCTATCACCTTTCGGTCCTGCTTATCGTCCTGGCCTTCGCGGCCAATTTATTCGTGGACGTCATGGAGATCGATGCGGCCCAATACGCTGAGATCAGCAGAGAAATGGCCGAAATCGGCAACTGCCTGAAGGTATTTGAACGGGGCCGCGACTACCTCGATAAACCTCCTTTGTTGTTCCGGCTGTCGAGTACCAGCTTCAAGATCTTTGGGTTGCATAATTGGAGTTTCAAACTTCCGGCTTTACTGGTACTGTTCCTCGGTGTTTTCTCGACCTTCAAGCTGGCTTAGATGTGGTACGATCGCCGCATTGCTCGGATGGCGGCGTTGATCTTTGGGACGACGCAAGCCTACTTACTCATGACGAATGATGTGAGGACCGACGGAATACTCACGGGATTCACGGCGTACGCCCTTTGGCAACTCAGTGCCTTCTTGCAACACGGTCAATGGAAGCATTTGTTGGGGAGCGCATTGGGAGTTGCGTTGGCCATGATGGCCAAAGGTCCCGGCGGTATCGTTTTTCCGGGTTTGGCCATAGGAGGCCATTTATTACTCACCCGCGATTGGCGAAATCTGCTCAATTGGAAATGGCTCATTTTCCTCGTGCTGGTGTTGGCGCTGTTGCTCCCCATGTTATGGGGTTTGTATCAACAATTCGATCTGCATCCCGAGAAGCATGTTTACGGGTTGGACGGCCCAAGAGGGGTGGAGTTCTTTTTTTGAACTCAGAGCTTTGGTCAGGTCACCGGAGATATCTACTGGAAACATTCGAGCGGTCCGCTCTTTTTTGTCGGGTCCATAATCTGGGATTTTAGTCCCTGGATCCTTTTCTTTTTCCCCGCTTTGATATCCGGATGGATCAGAATCATAAAGCAAGGTTTTTGGGTTAAGGAAGGGCACGAAGCTCTGGCTATTTCGAGATTCACCTTGACCTTTGTTGCCTTGAGCACCAGCTAATTCAAGCTCCCCCATTACATATTTCCATTGTTTCCTCTGGCGGCAATACTGACAGCTCGATACATCCGGTTCTTGATGAATAAGCAGCAACCTTGGTTTCGCACATTGACGATTGTTCAGTTCGCCTTGATCCATGTTTTTATTGCCCTTGCCGTGATCAACGATCTTATCTTTTTCCCAACGAGCAACCCCCTTCATTGGGTCATTGACATCGGGTTGTTATTGGTAATCCGGATCGTCTTTTTAACGGTTCGCCAACTCGACAGGCTGCTGATTCCGACCGTTTTGGCCATGGCCTTGTTTGGACTTACGACTTCATTGCGATTCTATCCCGAATTGCTCGAATACCGGGCTACCAATAAGGTAGGTAAGTGGGCGGTAGCTCATGAAGTTCCCGATTCTAGTTTGTATTTCATGGGACTTTATGGACATGGAATGGACTTTTACGGCGAGCGCATAACGCCGAGTGCTAATGTGTACGAAGTTGCCGATCGCGCCGTAGGCGAATATCTTTTCGTAATGGAAAATGTACGTATGAAGCTCGATTCGATGTATGCGCCGTTTTACGAGGTAGAAGAGGAGTGGCCCGATTACCCAGTGACTCAAGTGAACTCCGGATTCTTGATTCCTGCCACGCGTGATGGGCATGTTAAAATGACCTACCTGCTCAGAATAACAGATTCGCCAACATCAGTAGAGCAACCATTGCCTTGATGGACTAGGCGATAGTGCGCCACCAATTCTTAGAGATCAATTGTTCTATCCATTTTTGTTGGTGGCCGGTGCCCAACAATCGATGGAGTTGGAGATGAACCCCGAAGGTAAATCCGTAGGCGATGGTGTACATGGCCGCGTTGATGAGGATCAAGTTCGACATGGAGTTCCAATAGTAAATAGAAACGCCAAAGGTGCCGAGCGTTTCGGCGACGAATAGTGGGGCGATGATCCAGAAACTGCGTTTGGTGTGCGACGCTTCATAGGCATTCCAGTCGTGAGGGTCGACGTTGCGCATTTGCGGATAAGATATGAGCTGCACGTACCAAATGATGCCGAGGAAGCAAAGACTGGCGAACAAATGCAGCAGGAGTGACAAAGGGCCTGCTATCATGAGTCGAAGATTTCTTTAATCTGTTGTTCCCGGTAGGAGAAGAGCCCGAGCAATTTAGGTTTTATTACCAAAGGATGAAAGAGTCGGCCTATAAATCCGGCCGGAAGCGCATAGTGTACGATGTCCGTAACGCGAGTGACGGTTTCGCTAAGTGGCTCAAAATGATGCTCGTGGTGCCAAATTTTATAGGGGCCGAGCCGCTGTTCGTCGATGAAGAATTTTTGGTTTTCGACATGGGTGATCTCGGTTGCCCAAGTCATTTTGACGCCAAAGAGCGGGGCTACCTTGTACGTGATAAAGAACCCCGGATACATTTTGGTATCCATACTTTTTGACCTCGGCTCAAATCCGATCGATGGCGGAGTAAGCTCTTTGAGGTTTTCCGGGTTAGAAAAAAAGTTCCACGCCTCTTCTAAAGAGGTTGGAACGTCGATTGAAGTTTCAAAACGATACATAGCATAAATACGACAAAAGAGATGAAAAAGTTTTCGGGGCGTTCTTTAACTTGCCCAACATGAAAAGGAACTTGCTGTATTTAATGATGGCTGTTGGCTTCTGGGCTTGGGGCCAGCCCGAGGATAGATTTGTGAACAACAGGACGTACGAGCATTCAGAGCTTATCGAGGAATATCGCGCGCTGGAGAAGGAATTCGCCCAGGCTAATCTCATTGAATACGGCAAAACCGATGTAGGCAGGGCGTTACATCTTTTCGTCATGAATAGGGATCGGGTTTTTGATCCTCTTCGTCTGGTTGATATGAACGTTTTGCTGATCATGAACGGCATTCATCCCGGCGAAAGTTGTGGGGTCGATGCATCCTTAAAATGGTGTTATGACCTTTTGGCCAATGATGCCTTACCCGAGAATGTGGTCATAGCGGTCATACCGATCTATAACATAGGCGGGGCATTGAACCGACGCCCTCATACGCGAGCAAACCAAAATGGGCCGGAGGGTCAGGGATTTCGGGGAAATGTACGCAACCTGGATCTCAACCGCGACTTCATTAAGGCAGACACGCGAAATACTGAGGCGGTTTATCAGATATTTCAGGATTGGGATCCGGATGTGTTTATCGACACCCATACGACGGATGGAGCCGATTATCCATATGACTTAACTCTGATCGCTACCCAGCCGGATGCTCTTGGATCCATCATGGGGCAATACATGCGACACGTTTTCGAGCCGGTGCTATTCGAGCTCATGGCCAAGCGCGGTGAAGAAATAACACCATACGTAAACGTATTTGGTGCAGACCCACTAGAAGGGTGGGAGCGCTTTTTTGAATCGCCCCGCTACAGCACTGGCTTTGCGGCACTTCACCATTGTTTCACCTTCGTTACAGAAGCGCACATGCTCAAGCCATACGAGGACCGCGTAGTAGCTACGTATACTTTCCTGGACGTCATGAAAGACTACATGGAGGTGCATCATCAGCAATTGCGTTCGCTTCGCAACTCTAGTAGAGCTGCTGCCCAAAAGGCGGATACGTGGCCGATCGCCTGGGAGCTCGACACGACCCAGCTTTCGAAGCTGCCTTTCAAAGGATACAAGGCTTCGAAGGTTCCCATGGAATCTGTACCGGGGGAGAAGATCGATTTCGACCAAGGTGAGATCGTTCAAACGGAAGTAGATTATTACGAATGGTACAAGCCATCGATCGAAGTTGAGGTTCCTGAATTCTATATAGTTCCCCAAGCCTGGGGCGAGATCGCAGAGCGCCTGATCATGAACGGCGTAGTGGTTGAGCCGCTGCCCCGAGATTCGGTGATGCAGGTTGAAGTGAGTTATATAACGGATTACAGCAATGCCGATGCTCCCTACGAAGGGCATTTCATGCACAATGGAGTGGTGAAGCTCGAGTCGGAGCTCCAAGAAGTACAACTTTTCAAAGGCGATCTCATCGTACGAACCGATCAGGCCGCAATGCGCTTCATCGTGGAAACGCTGGAGCCTCAAGCAACGGATAGCTATTTTCGCTGGGGATTCTTCGATAGTGCCCTACAGCAAAAAGAGTGGTACAGTGGCTATATTTTCGACACTACGGCCGTGCGGATGTTGAATGAGGATGCTGCCTTGCGGCACGATTTTGAAGCGGCGAAGGAGGCCGACCCCCGCCTTGAGAAAAGCGGCAGGTTTCAAATGTACTGGCTCTATCAGCGTAGTGAGCTGTACGAACGGAAAGGAAGGTATCCGGTTTTTAGAGTTCTTAGGTCTTAGTGTTGAATTCTTAGTTTCTATGGCCACAGGCCTTTAACCATGAACCGTGAACCATGAACTCTGGACTTCCTCATGGAAAGTTCGAATAACACTTAATGATTCAATGCTCAATCCCTCGGGTTAAAACCCGGGGCCCGGGAAATTATATCCATTTTTAGATCCCATAAACCATTAACTTTTATCCATAAACCACTCAGCCACCTTTGGTCTTTTTCCAAAAATTTCAGTTACATTGAGAATCAATATCGAAATAGCCCGAACCATGTTGAATTACAGACTAACAATCCTATTTCTCTTCGCCTTTTTCCTGATCGTTAATGTGGCCAATGCTCAGAATTTCATTGGATTGCAAGATGTTGAAATGGAGGAGCTTGAGGATTATGAAGCTCGGGAGGGACTGGTACTCGACTGCGCAGATTTCCTATTGGAGCAACCAGTCGACGAGTTTGAGCGCGATAGGGCTCGATGTGCGGCCTTTCTGATTCGTTGGATGGAAGGAACGGATATCAAGTTCGTGCTCGGTGATGATTTCGTAAAGCTGAGCGATGGGAGTGAGGAGTCGCTTCCGGTATACCTTGCTGCGTTGGTAAAAGCAGCGCTGTCAGATGAAAAAACGGCGGAGGATTCAGATCGAATTAACGAAGAGGCTCGAGAGCTTTTTCTCGACTACTGCGCTGATGAATCGCACAATCTAAAACCGAATCGATACACTCGAAAGCTCTTGAAGCAACGCGATTGATCGTTGTGGTCGCTTCGTGTGCGTGTTTTGGACTTCTCTGATTTGGAGGATCTCATTTTTCAACCTCCAAGCCTTTCATGACAAGGACTGAAGTTACAGTTCGTATCAAGTGATCCTTGAACGGTTTACGCTGAGTTGGAACAACAAGGCCGTATCCTATTAGGATTTTGAGTTGATCAAACAATGAACCATGAACGATGGACTGTGGGCCGTATTATTTGTCTCGCAAGTCTATTTCGGCTTTGCCGAAGTTAATTCGCTCTACGAGCGAGTAAATGGCCGCTGACTCCGCTAGGAATCTACTCGCGCGTAGCGCGAAGTCACATTGACGTTGTCAATATTAATTCATACTCCACCCCCGTAATACTCCCCATCCTTTAGACCACTTGCTAGGTTAAATTTAAAAGTACCTACATTAGGCCAAGTTATGAGTGGAAAACGCAGAAAATTCAGT
>JAGWBA010000055.1 GCA_021296215.1 Flavobacteriales bacterium | reverse complement strand
CAGGGCAAGCAGAGCACCAATCCGCGGCCGCTTCTATCATCACCACGCGTTGTTTTTGTGCGGGCTCGAGACTTCCGTTGCTATTGAATCCATCTTCTTTTTTCTTGCATGAGAAAAATAGGCGGGCTAGGGTTACAACGGGGTAACCGATCTTCTTCATACAGGTTTTTTGCATTTTTTACATAGACAGAAAACCTTTGATGAAGGTTGGTTACCCATTCTAATCCTCTATAAATATAAAGACCTTTCGGATTTTCGAAAGGGGCCTTCCTGCAAGCTGTGATTAATATTCAGGTTGAATTATTTCATGTATCCATTTACGTACTGAACACCACCTGAACCGTCGTCTTTCCATAGAACGGTCAATACCTTCATTCCACTAGTCGCCGCGGTTGAAGGAATTGTGATGGTAAAGTTCATTGTGTACTCGTCTCCCGACACAGGTGCTACAGGAATCGCCTCTCCCCAAGTAGTTAATCCGTCCGCAGACGAAGTCAAAGTGTGTGCATGAAGATACGTGTCACCCGCTTTGATCAAGTATTTCTGGCTACCGTTAGAATTAACAGGAGCGGCATCAACTTTCCACTTAGATACTCCGTCGACGATTTCTAAACGATCGGTGTAATCAGCCTGGGTCAATGATCCGGAAGCCTCGATATCGCCTTGGATAAAGTACGTTCCTACGTAATAAATACCGGTTCCGGCTTCGTAGAACTTCACTTTGGATTTGATGTTGATCTTGTCCCCTGAACGCGTCCAGTTGTGTACAACACCGGCCATTGGTGACTGGGCGATCAAGTTGGCGATGTTTCCGGCGATGCTCTGTCCTGAATTCTGATTTCCAACGTAGAAGTTAGGTACACCAGAAGTTGGGAAGTTATTGCTGAATGCTGAAGCGGTTGGAGTCTCCAACGCGTCTCCAGTGTGAAGAGCGATACCCATCATGTCGCTTCCGAAATTGTGCTCCTCTTGGATCATCATTTCAGCTCCGTTTGGACAGAAACCACACCAAGAACCGGTGGTTTCCATCACCAAAGCACGTTGCTCTTGTGCCGGCTCCAAGTTTCCGGTTCCGTTGTTCTCTTCTTTCTCTTTACACCCGGCGAAGACCAGACCGGTAACGAGGACAATAGCTAAGACTTTTTTCATAGCGAGTAGAATTATTTCTTTGACGCAGAGTCAGTTTAATGTAATGTGCGTCGAAGTTACAAAATAAAACGCAATTACTTTTTATTTCGCTGAGTCTTCTGCTGCTCTTTCATCATTTGCTCCAAACGCTTCGAAAAGGCCGACTTCGGCTTCTCCTTGGTCTTGTTCTCCTGAAGCTTGGCATGAATAGCTCCCTCGTCTATGAAGCTGCGGATGGCGAACTGCTGGCCAAAAGAAATGACGTTCGCCAAGAAGTAGTAGTAACTCAATCCACTCGCATAACTATTGAACCAAAACAGCATCATGAACGGCATGATGTACTGGATGATCTTCATTTGTTGCTGCATCTGGGAGCTGCCCGACTGAGGCGTCATCTGTTGGTTGATGCGCGTATAAAAGAACAGAGAAGTAGCCATCAACAAGGTAAACAGGCTAACGTGATCCCCGTAAAAAGGAATCTCAAATGGCAACGAAAAAATACTGTCGTAAGAGCTCAGATCGTCGGCCCATAAAAACCCTTCGCCCCGCAACTCAAAACTGGCCGGGAAAAAGCGGAACATCGCGATCAAAAACGGCAACTGAAACAACATGGGCAAACAACCACCGAGCGGATTCACACCGGCCTTGCGGTACAACTCCATTTGGGCTTGTTGCTTTTTCATGTTGTTAGAATACTTTTCGTTGATCTCGTCCAACTCGGGTTTCAATACCCGCATCTTCGCCATGCTGTAGTAGCTCCGATACTGAAACGGAAGCAATACCACTTTAATGCCAATGGCCATCACCAAAATGATGATACCGTAGTTCCATCCGAGTCCATCGAAGAAGTTAAACACCGGGATCACCAACCAGCGGTTGACCCAACCAAAGATCCCCCATCCAAGTGGGATCATTTCGTCAAATCCCTTACCGTAGGCCTTAAGTGTATGGTATTGGTTCGGCACAAAGCTGAAGGTGAAACCGTGCTCCGCCTTTTGCGCCAATGGCATACGGGCACTCATACGCTTGGTATGGGTGCTGTCCTCCAACTCCAGCGTCGCCATTTCGGCCTGAGGCAGGGTGAAGTTCGGCTGCAAGATCGAACTGAAGAACTGTTGCTTAAAGGCCACCCACTGAATGTCCGTCTTGGTCTCCTCCTTGTCGCCGCGAACACCCATTCGGTCCACATCGCCATCGCGGTGGTAGTAGATCGCGGTCGGATTCTGCAAATTGTCCTTCGTCTTCTCTAACTTCTTCGCATCAAAACTCCAAACCAAGGTCGTTTGATCCCCCAGGTAGTCATCCATCCCAACGGTCTTCACACTATAACCTACATCGAGCCCCTCGCCCATCGCGTAGCGTACCTCGATGTATTCAGAGGCACTGCGCGACAAGCGAAATACGGCCTCATCACGGCCCGATCGCACCTTCTCGAAGTACAATTTCTCCGAAGGCACCGGCACTCCATTCACGGCCCACTCCCAATTGAATGAACTGCGCCCCGGATCGATCAACTCAAGTGCTCCACCTCCGTACTGTTCGTATTCTTTTAATTGTGCGCCAATGATTCTTGCGCCTTGCGGCGCGATGCTCACCTTCAGCACTTTATTCTCCAGTACGGTGGTGCTCACATCTTCAGGCACGGGGTTGAAGAAACCAAGTTGCTTCTTGGCACCCGCTACAGCGTCAGAAACAGCCGCAGAGCCCGATTGATCAGAATATGGATCACCAGAACTCGCTGATATTTCAGGTATAGTGGTTTCGGGTTCAGATACCTCAACGGGTTGTTCAACCTGCTCGGTACGGGCTGTATCCGGCCGAGAGGCCGCGCTGTTCTCTTCTTCAGAACCCTGGTTGGTGTAGGCGAACCACACGAGGATACCCCCGATCAGGATCATGCCAATGAACGAGTTCCAGTCGAATCTTTTATTTTCCATCCTTAGTTTCTTTGTGCGCGATCGCGGCCTTTACGAGGTGAATGAAGAGCGGGGCGGGCCGTTCCACGGTGCTCTTGTACTCCGGGTGGAACTGTACGCCGACGAACCAAGGATGGTCGGGCAGCTCCACGATCTCTACAAGGCCCGATTCGTCATTGATACCACTGCATTTCATTCCGGCCGCTTCCATTTGCTCGCGGTACTTATTATTGAACTCGAAGCGGTGACGGTGACGCTCGGAGATTTGTGTGCGTCCGTATACCTGAGCCGCCGTACTGCCTTTTTCCAGGGCGCAAGGAAATGCTCCGAGTCGCATGGTACCACCTTGGTTGATCACTTTCTTTTGTTCTTCCATGAGCGCGATGACCGGATGCGGCGTATCGGCATTCATTTCGGTACTGTTGGCATCTTTGAGTCCGGCTACATTCCGCGCGTATTCGATCACGGCACACTGCATTCCCAGGCAAATCCCCAGGAACGGAATGTTGTTTTCACGGGCGTAACGAACCGCATCGAGCTTTCCTTCCAGTCCGCGCTCGCCAAATCCCGGAGCAACGATGATGCCATCAAGTCCTTTCAGACGAATTGGCACATTTTCACCATCGAGGTACTCCGAATGGATCCAGCGCACATTCACCTTGCATTCGTTGGCTGAACCGGAGTGGATCAAAGCCTCTGCGATCGATTTGTAGGCGTCTTTGAGCTCTACGTATTTACCGACTAATCCGATCTTGACTTCGCTATCCGGATTCTTGAGCTTGTGCAAGAAATTCTTCCAGTCGCGCATATCAGGGCGCGTTGAGCTCGGCAGGTTCAATCGCTTCAAAACGACCTCATCTAATCGCTCTTCCTGCATCAACAAAGGCACGTCGTATATGGTATCTGCGTCGATCGACTCGATCACGGCTTCCTTTTTCACATTGCAGAAAAGAGCCAGCTTGTTCCGGATCTCTTCGGACAGTTTATGCTCGGTGCGGCAAACCAAAATCTGTGGCTGAACTCCCGACTCTTGTAGCAATTTCACAGAGTGCTGAGTGGGCTTTGTCTTGAGCTCTCCTGTAGCTGCCAAGTACGGGATCAAGGTAAGGTGGATCACCATGCAATTGTCGCCCAATTCCCAGGTCAACTGACGAACGGCTTCGATGTAAGGAAGTGACTCAATGTCACCCACGGTACCTCCAATTTCGGTGATAACGATCTCGTAATCGCCCGATTTGCCGAGCAACATCATGCGGTGCTTGATCTCATCGGTAATGTGTGGGATCACCTGCACGGTTTTACCGAGGTACTCCCCTTTTCGCTCCTTATCGATCACACTCTGATAAATGCGACCCGTGGTCACGTTATTCGCCTGTGATGTCGGTCGATTTAAAAAGCGCTCGTAGTGTCCCAGGTCGAGATCCGTTTCGGCACCGTCGTCCGTTACATAGCACTCGCCGTGCTCGTACGGATTTAGTGTTCCCGGATCTACGTTGATGTAGGGATCGAATTTCTGAATGGTGACCGAATAACCTCGTGCTTGAAGTAGGTTGGCCAACGAGGCTGAAATGATTCCTTTACCTAAAGAACTGGTCACCCCACCGGTGACAAAAATGTACTTGGTGCTCGACATACCCGCGGTTTAGAAGTGTTCTTGAAAACCGCGTACAAAGCTACGCAATTAGAACGAGTAGGTAAATCCAAGACTAGGTAGAATCGGCACTTGATCTACACGTTCATATTCGATACGGTCGAAATAGAAAATGTTCTGACGATCGTAGGCGTTGGTAACGCTTATAACTGCCTCAAGCTTATTGTAATTACCCCATTCCCAAGTGCGTTTCACACCCAAGTCCAGACGGTGGTAGGTGGGCAATCGTCCGCCATTGAGATCGTCGTATACGATGCCCAATTCACCGTTCGTATTCGTCGGATCGGTGTTGATTCCGTCCTCGAAATCCAATAATTCGTAGAATCCGGCAGTCTGAGTAAATGGAAATCCCGACCCGAAGTTCCAACGACCGTTCACTTCCCATGCCAAGTCCTCACCCCATCGGTAAGTTCCTACGATGTTAATGTTGTGGCGGCGATCGAAGTTCGGCGGATAAGTCTGGAATTCATCGGTACGCGTCACCTTACCCAAGCTGTATACGAACCACAAGTACACGTGCTTGCTCGAATACTTCAAGGTCATATCGATACCGCGAGCCAAACCGGTTTCAATGATGAAATCTTTCCGCAAGTATTCAGGCTTGTCAGAGTTGGCCGCGTTGTCATCGTAGATCTTTTTGCGGTTGATGTTGGTCATTTGGTTGAAGTCCTTGACGTATCCTTCAACATTCAAATCGATCTTTTCAGCCAAGTCAAATTCAAACCCGAGAATTACGTGACGACCCTTTTGAAGCGGGTTGTTGATCTCTTCACCGCGGAACTCATCGGGAATGTTGTCCGATCCGCTCAAGAAGCCATAGAACAAGTTCACTACGTCCCGGTCGCTGTTCGCAGCGATCAAGTTTTGGCTGAAAAGTCCGGCACTCGCCTTGATCCGCAAGCGCTCAGTAGCATTGTACTTAACGCCAACACGCGGCTCGGGGCTCGCTGCGCTGAGCGAAGCGTAGTAATGGAGTCGGAATCCTAGGTCCCAAACCCATCGATCCGTATTCCACTTGTACTTTAAGAATCCCGCGAGCTCCGTAGTACTCTGACGCTGCTCTATCTTACGGCCCAAGCTGTTGTAAAAGATGAAGTCGGTGTTGAATCCCTGTATATCGAGTCCGTACTCGAGCTGCTTTTCGTTCGGCAAGAAATAGGTGAAGTCCAGGCCAAGATTAAATCCACCCACTTCACTCGTACGTGGCAAGCCATCGCCTTCGTCCAGCTCGATCGCGTAGTTCGAGAAACTGAAATCTCCCTGCATCAAGAAAGGCGATGCGGCCGGAACCAATACAAAGTTCGATCCAGCACCGTAGCTGTTCCAGTTCATCTCCTGAACACCTTCGTAGTTCACACGATCGGTGAAGTTAAATCCAAAAAGGTTGAACTTGGACCCCGTACTGTTACTCGAGCTGATTTTTCCGTAAATATCGGTGAACCCAAAGGGCAAACCGTCTTCAGAAGCATAGTCATAGAGTAACTTGCCGGTTTCTTCCAGATAGCTGTGCTTGGCACTCACTAAGAAAGTAGTGCTTCCCTTTTCGTTGTTACGCAGAGGACCTTCTAACATCAGCTTGGTCGCAAACGTACTCGCACCCACGCGACCGGCAAGGCGGTTCTTGTTTCCATCGCGAATGCTTACGTCCATGGTCGATGAAGTACGTCCGCCGTATTCCGCCGGCATACTACCGGTGTACACGTCGGCATTACGAATGATATCGGTATCGAAAACAGAGAAGAATCCGATCGAGTGAAATGGATTGTAAATCACCATTCCGTCCAGCAAGGTCAGGTTCTGAACCGGAGCTCCACCACGGATATACAGCTGTCCCCCTTGGTCTCCCGTAAAAATCACCCCAGGCAACACCTGTAGATACTGAGCTAAATCGGGTTCCCCACCAACTGCCGGCATGGTCTCGATTTCCTTCGCCGTGACTTTATTCACCGAAGTACGCACCTCGGTCTTCATCTCCTGACGCTCGGCCGATACCTCAACCGTAGTTAGCTGAACGCTCGATTCAACCAAGTAGAATTTTTCTGACGTGATCTTGTCTTTCTCTATGGTCACCTCAACCGCAGCTGAGTCATATCCAATAAAGAGTCCCAACGCCGTGTAGGTCCCAACCGGAATCTTCGGGATCGTGAAGAAACCATCGATATTCGTCGAAGCCCCAAAAGTGGTTCCCTCGAGAATCACGTTGGCGAACATCACCGGCTCCCCGGTTTCCCTTTCGTATACTAATCCACGGAGTGTTCCGTAATCCTGTGCCTGGGCGAAGAGTGACAAAAGAACGAGCCCAACGGTCAGGATACCGTTTCGTAGCAATCTATTAACCATAGTCCAATTTCAGCAAGAGCACTAAGATAAGCATTATGATTTTACCCTACGGGTAGATTCTCATCACCGCGGTCAGTGTAAGATCTTGAACACGAGTTCACGCAAGAGATCATGCGGGTCCGTGCTCACATTACCAACCCCTTTTGATCGAACATCGGTCTCGCGCAAATACCCGATGATCCGGGCCGATTTCCTCAACGGATAACGCTGGGCCGCCTGTTGGTACTGACTCACGAAATAAGGGTTTACCTTCAATGCGCTCGCAACGGCTCCCTTGCTCCTATCCTTCAAACTGTGGTAGATCAACAACTTCGAAAAGAAATTATACAACACCCCCAAGGTCAACACCACGGGATGATGCCCCGGATCCGCCGCAAAATAATCGATAATGCGATTCGATTTTACCACGTCACCCGCCCCAAGGGCGTTCTGAAGTTCGTAGTTGTTGTAGTCCTTGCTTATGCCGATGTTTTCTTCGATAACGGTCGGAGTGATCTCCTGACCGGGCTTGAGCAATATGGCCAACTTTTCGAGCTCCTTGGATATCTTCCCAAGGTCGTTCCCCAAAAACTCGACCAGCAACGCCGCAGCTTTGAACGAAATCGAGAATCCCATCTGATGAACGCGCTGCTCCACCCAGCCAGGTACTTTGTCGTCGTACATCTGCTTCGACTCCATCACCACGGCCGCGCTCTTTGTCAATTTCTTGAACAAGGCTTTTCGCTTGTCAAAGCTCTTGTACTTATGGGCAATGACCAACACCGTTGTCGACTGGGGTTGCTCTACATAATGTTCTAATGCGTCCCACTTCCGCAAGTGCTGGGCCTCCTTGAGAATCACCACCTGGCGCTCGGCCATCATGGGAAATCGCTTGGCCTCTGTTACCACTGTATCTATGTCGGTCTCTTTACCGTATAAAACACTTTGATTGAAACTGCGCTCACTCTCCTCCAACGCGTGATCTTCAATGTAGCGAACCACTTCGTCGATAAAGAACGGTTCATCGCCCATCAGAAAGTAAATAGGTGCATACTTACCCGCTTTAAGGTCATGAACGATCTGATTGAATTGATCCATCAGTAGCGCAGGTGTTTAACGGTCAATCCTTCGTTCTTGATCTCGTTCAGCGCATCGATTCCGATCTGAACATGCTCGCGAACGAATGATCCGGTTACTTTTTTGTCGCTTTCTTCGGTCTTCACCCCTTGAGGGATCATGGGCTGATCGCTCACGAGTAACAGAGCACCTGTCGGAATTTCATTGCAAAACCCTACGCTGAACAAGGTAGCCGTTTCCATATCAATGGCCATGGCCCTGGTCTTGCGCAAGTACTTTTTGAACTTGGTGTCGTGCTCCCAAACGCGTCGGTTCGTCGTATACACCGTGCCCGTCCAATAATCGAGGTTGTGGTTCCTGATCGTCGTCGAAACAGCTTTCTGAAGGCTAAAGGCCGGAAGAGCCGGAACTTCGGGCGGAAAAAAATCATTCGAGGTTCCCTCCCCCCGAATCGCCGCGATGGGAAGGATCAAGTCACCCAGCTCATTCTTCTTTTTAAGTCCTCCACACTTCCCGAGGAACAGCACTCCTTTCGGATCAATGGCTCCCAATAGATCCATCATGGTTGCCGCATTCGGACTTCCCATTCCAAAGTTGATCATAGTGATTCCGTCCGCTGTAGTGCTCGGCATGGCCTTATCGAGCCCGGTCACCGTTGCACCGGTCATTTCCGCAAACAAGCTCACGTAGTTGTCGAAATTCGTCAGCAAAATATACGGACCAAATTGCTCGAGCTCCAACCCCGTATACCGAGGAAGCCAGTTCTTAATTATATCTTCTTTATTCTTCATAATTCTACCTTTACGCTCATGCAAGAGCTCAATCTTCCGCCTTACCCGTTCAAGCTGCGAAAACGGCCCAACGGCTCAACCGAGATCCTCGATCCCGTCCGGAACAAATATATCATATTGACCCCGGAAGAGTGGGTTCGCCAACACTTTGTTCACTACCTAATTAAGGATTGCGGCCTCGCGGCCGGAAGGGTGGCTATCGAATTTTCGATCGAAGTCAATCGAATGGCTCGGCGCTGCGACGCCGTCTATTTTGATCAGTATGGAGCTCCCATACTCATCGTAGAATGTAAACGACCATCGGTGAAAATCACTCAAGACACCTTCGACCAAATCGCTCGCTACAACCTAACATTGAACGTGCCGTATTTAGCGGTGACGAACGGACTCGAGCACTACTATTGCACCCTCGATCACGAAAACAAGAAGTACAATTTTCTTAAGAGTCTTCCGAAGCTCGAGTGATCTCCTCGACCACCTCGGCCGGATCCCGATGACCGGGATAAAATTCTAAAATACGCATCATTACGCGGTCCACGATCGCGTCCGGACAACTCGCCCCACTCGTTAAAATGATGTCAGGCACACCATTCGTTTTGGGCAAGAATGAACTACTATGCACCCGCTCTTTCTTCTGAAGATCGAAGTGATGAACACTTTGTGCTCCTTCGATCTCCTTTTCGGAATTAATGAAGAAGGTGCTGAGCTTTTCTTCGCAGAGCTCCACCAAGTGACTCGTATTCGAACTGTTGTAACCGCCCACGACTACGGCAATGTCCGCCGAGTGCTTCAGCAAACCATAAGCGCTCTCTTGATTGTCATTAGTGGCATAACAGAGCGTATCACGCGTATCGGCTACGTGATCGCGAATGTTCTCTTCACCGAATTTGCACTGAGCCACGCCTTTCAAATAGTCGGTAATGACCTGCGTTTCGGTAGCCAACATGGTCGTTTGGTTGATTACGCCGAATCGAGCTAAATGCTTTTCCGGGTCAAAGTCCTCGCTGTATCGATCTTCGAAGTAGGTGTAGAATTCCTCCAGAGGCTTCTCCCCTTTCATGATTGCTCCCAATACCTTGGCCTCCTCCATGTCTTTGATCACCAAAGTCGGAGCCTTTTCGCTGCTGTGACTAAAGGTTGCGCGGGTTTCTTCGTGCCGGTGCTTCCCGTGAATAATGAGCGAATAATCCTGCTCACTGAGCTTATCGGCTCGCTTCCATACTCGGGTCACGAACGGGCAAGTAGTATCGTAAGTGGTAGTTTCAATGCCCTTCTCTTTCAATACGGCCTCAATCTCTAGGGTGGTTCCAAAAGCCGGCACGATCACAATATCCTTTGAGGTAATCTCATCCCAGGGAATGAGCTGGTTACCCAGAGTATCTTGTATAAACCGCAGACCGTGCGATTCGAGATCGGCATTGACCTCCTGATTGTGGATCATTTGGCTTAGCAAAAAGATACGCTTGCCGGGGTTTTCCTCGATCGCTCTGTATGAAATCTCAATGGCGTTTTCCACACCGTAACAAAACCCAAAATGACGCGCGATCACAAATTTGACCGTGCCGAAATCGAGAACGGTAGGTGTAAAGTCCTTCTTTCGAGGGTCGGTGATCTTGCGCGCTTCTTTGATCGGTCCAATAATGGGTGATCGGTAGAAAGTAGGTATGTCGAAACTCTTCATGGGCTTAAAAACCTTTGTTGGGGTCTATGGTTCAATAATCGACGTAATCTTGTTCGCGCCGAGCCTTGTCGCTTTCGTAGGCATTGTAGTAATCGAGTATGGCCATATAAAACTCGTAATCCGAAGAAGTAAAGATAAACTCGTAACTAAACCGGCATCGCTGCATGAACTTCACCAGTTCATCGCCTTCCAATCCGGTCAATGAATTCACCACATAGGGAGTAAAACGGTATTGCACAGCCGCCTCGTAGGCATCGCGTCGTTCTAGTTCAGCCAGTTTCCTAAGCTGCTGAGGCCGTTTTCCGAATGTTTCGTACAACATATCGAATGGGCTCGACCATGTCGCGGGAATTTTCTCAGGTGCTTCGGTTCGTATCGGCTCAGGTTCTTCGATAAATGCGCGAGCAGTTCTTTTTTTGTTGCGCTCCCATTCCAGGATCTGGTTCTTGAGCTTATCGTAATTTCCCAACTCCCCTACCTCGACCTCGCGCAGGACATACACTTTTGGCGTCAGCAGAATTTGAACGAAATGCTGCTTGGAGCTTAGGTGGTCAAAGGTGAGTGTATCCCGAATATGATCCACACTAGAGAGAATAACCGTATCGCTGGTCCGAACGCGAAGTTTGAATTTCCCTTCCTTATTGGTTACCGTACCGGTTCTATCGCGCAGATTGATCACGTTGATCAAAGGAAGAGGCTTAAAGGTCTCCCGACTCAAAACCTGACCCGATAGCTCGATCGTCCCAATCTGGCCGTAGGCCGAGGGAACAAGAGAAAACAAGATCAAAGCGAAGAGAATTCTTTTCACGGACACAAAGGTACAAACGGTTGAGTTCCTCAAAAAGCATTTGTAAGGGCGGCTTTTTCTCTCAGGAACTTGGAGACTTATTGAGAAAGATGTACAAACGCGGAAAAGGTTGTTTGCGTTGTCGCGTTTCTCGCGAATCTGGCTTAATTGGCAAGTGAATATTTGCGATATTGCCGACCCAAATCCTAACAGTATGAGCGACGATAAAAAGATCATCTTTTCGATGGTCAATGTGAGCAAGAGCTACCAGAATAACAAGCAGGTCCTCAAGGACATATACCTCAGTTTCTTCTACGGTGCCAAGATCGGAATCCTCGGTCTCAACGGCTCTGGTAAATCATCTCTTTTAAAGGTCATCGCCGGTGTCGATGAGGCCTATCAAGGTGAGGTGCATTTTTCGGTCGGATATAGCGTTGGCTACCTTCCGCAGGAACCCGAGCTCGACGACAACAAGACCGTCATGGAGGTCGTGAAGGAAGGAATGCAAGAGATCGTAGACGTGTTGAACGAATACGAGAAAGTGAACGAGGCCTTTATGGATTCGGACGTGATGGAAGATCCGGACAAAATGCAAAAGCTCATCGATCGCCAGGCTGAATTGCAAGACAAGATCGAAGTCGCCGAAGGCTGGGAGCTGGAAACCAAGCTAAATAGAGCCATGGACGCTCTACGCACACCGGAAGGCGATACGCCGATCAAGAACCTATCGGGTGGTGAACGCCGCCGCGTTGCCCTATGCCGTCTGCTATTACAGCAACCCGACATCTTACTTCTCGATGAACCTACCAACCACTTGGATGCCGAGTCGGTCGACTGGCTCGAGCAGCACTTACAGCGCTATGAAGGAACCGTTATAGCCGTAACGCACGACCGTTACTTCCTGGACAATGTTGCGGGTTGGATCCTCGAACTCGACCGAGGTGAAGGTATTCCATGGAAAGGGAACTACAGCAACTGGCTCGATCAAAAGGCCAAGCGCTTGGAGCAAGAAGAAAAACAAGAGAGCAAGCAACGCAAAACCCTAGAGCGAGAGCTCGAGTGGGTACGCATGAGCCCTAAAGGCCGACAAGCCAAAAACAAGGCGCGTTTGAGCAACTACGACAAACTCCTCGAAGAGGGAACTAAAGGCAAAGAAGAGAAACTAGAGATCTTTATTCCACCCGGGCCACGCCTCGGGAACAAAGTCATCGAAGCCAAAAACGTGCGCAAGGCCTTTGGCGATAAATTACTCTATGAGGATCTAAACTTCGTGTTGCCACCGGCCGGTATCGTTGGGATCATAGGTCCAAACGGAGCCGGAAAATCGACCATCTTCCGTATGATCATGGGTCAAGAAACGCCGGACAGTGGATCGTTCGACATGGGCGAGACCGTGAAGGTGGCCTACGTAGACCAGCAGCACGCCGTGGTAGACCCCGAGAAGAGTATTTGGGAGAACATCAGTGGTGGAAACGAAATCATTGAGGTGGGCGGACGCAGCATCAATTCACGGGCTTACGTGAGTCGTTTCAATTTCAGCGGTGCCGATCAAAGCAAAAAGGTAGGCGTGCTGTCGGGTGGTGAGCGCAATCGCCTTCACCTGGCCATGACGCTAAAAGAAGAAGGAAACGTATTGCTGCTCGATGAGCCGACCAACGACCTCGACGTGAACACGCTTCGCGCCTTGGAAGAAGGTCTCGAGAACTTTGCGGGTTGTGCCGTGGTCATCTCGCACGACCGTTGGTTTCTCGATCGTATTTGTACGCACATCCTCGCTTTCGAGGGTGATTCGCAGGTGTATTTCTTCGAAGGAGGTTACAGCGAGTACGAAGAGAATAAGAAAAAACGTTTGGGTGATGAAGGTCCTAAGCGGATCAAGTACAAAAAATTGGTCAAGTAATTAAGCATGTAGCTATAGCATTAGCGTTAGCCGGACTTTTTATGCCGATGAAACTCCTGGCACAGGGTGGTGGTACCAATACTACGGCCAATGTGCACGGGTGGAGTTATTTCTCGGGCGGAGTAGAGATCGGTGTCATGGGATCGGTACCCGGAGTAAACTTGCGTTACCACCACAAAGAACGCTGGTCGGTCTCGGGTGGAGCCGGATTCTACGGAATGGGATATGCGCCCTACGGGCGGATGAGCTACACCTTCAAACGGAATCAAAATTTCCGAAAGGGCAGCAAGCGAAAACGCGGATTCACCCGCTATTACTCTCAAGCATGGGTGGGCTACAGGCATTTCATCGAGACGGATTGGATCGATTTGGATATTGAAGAACTTCCCGTGGGCCCGATGGTCATGGCCGGACTCACCCGGGAGTGGAAACAAGAGAAGAAAAGTCGGCGCTTATCCATAGGAATCGGCGCCATGCTCGATAGCGACGGTAACTACCTTCCCTTCTACCCCGAGGTCACCTACAGCTTCGATTGGCCCTTTTTGTTGAGAACCCGTTAACAAACATTAACATCCCGTAAGTGTTCTTTGTCTGCAAGGCGACCAAGCATCGTGCCGCAAGGCACTAGTTTTGGTGTAAAATGCACATGACTATGAAAAAATGGATGGGAATACTCGGCGCACTGGTCGTGAGTTTATCGGCTTGTGGCCGCACCAACTCACCGACGGAGCCCGTGTTTAGCAATATCGAACCAATGGAAAGTGAATCAGTGGAAAAGCACAGCGGAACCTTGGAGACGGCCACTTTTGGAGCCGGGTGTTTTTGGTGTGTAGAAGCCGTTTTTCAACGCCTGGAAGGGGTAGAAAGCGTACGCAGCGGGTATAGCGGTGGCAAGGTTAAAAATCCAACCTATCGCGAAGTAACATTGGGTCGTACGGGCCATGCCGAGGTCATTCAGCTCACTTACGACCCAACGGTCATCACCTTCGACGAACTCCTTGAGGTGTTTTGGCAAACGCATGATCCCACTACCCTGAATCGTCAAGGCGCCGATGTAGGCACGCAGTACCGCAGCGTCATTTTCTACCACAACGAGGAGCAACGCGCCAAAGCCGAATTCTACAAGAAAAAGTTGAACGACGAACAGGTTTATCCGAATCCGATCGTGACCGAGATCTCGGAATTCGAGGCCTTTTCCGTGGCGGAAGATTACCACCAAGAGTATTACAACCTCAACGGGTCACAACCCTATTGTACGTACGTGATCGATCCCAAGATCGAAAAGCTCAAAAAAGTATTCGCCGATAAACTGAAAGAAGAGTATCGTTAATCGTAGATGTTGGCTTCATCGCGGTAGCCCGCTTTGGCTTTGTACCAGTCTGAATATTCCTGCCCATTGCTCTGGCACCACGTCGGGAATTTCAGATGCGCTGTAACGATGCCGGCCTGTTCGACCGGATATTGAAAGTATTCGGGAATATCGACCATCCAGCAGTAATTATCCTTTGAACGATAATATCGGCCTGCGGCCAGATCCGTATCGTCGTTCCCCGTGCCAAAGTACGAGGGGTCGGCCAGATCAGTCGGGACTCGCCCCACCAAGTGGATCTCCTTGCCCCTATCGAGGTCCGCGAAAACGAATGGGTTGTACGGCGGTGACCCGATGAGGTAGTCCGGCGCTACGGGTGTAACAAAATCGACTGTTATCATTACCGTATCCGAGACTCCGGTCGGATTCCCGGGAATGGTATTGTAAAAAGATCCCGGGGGCCGGTTGATTACGTTATTCACTTCTTCGAAAACAACGATGACTGCTTTGGACTGTCCTTCTTCCGTGCCGTTTAAACTCGTTTGCGTTTGCCCCGAAAGAATTTGATTCTGCACCGATGCTATTTGTTCGGGCGTAATTTCATCGAGCTGCATCGCAAATGCGTACTTCTTTGATCCGCCCACGGCCTGCACATAAAAACCCCATAGGAGTTTAGCCGCATCGTGATTCGCATTGGTGATGGTATTGAGCCGATATAAGACCACTAGGTCATTGAAGTCAAAATCACCGTACGAAGGCCAAAGATCTTCCACGGCTATACTCCCGACATCCTCAGGACCCGGGTAACAGTTGTTGTAGGCCAATTCG
Source organism: Flavobacteriales bacterium (assembly GCA_021296215.1). Classification (NCBI taxonomy): domain Bacteria; kingdom Pseudomonadati; phylum Bacteroidota; class Flavobacteriia; order Flavobacteriales; species Flavobacteriales bacterium. Next base: position 714 of record JAGWBA010000055.1, on the reverse strand, counting down.
GGATCGGTCGGGTAATCATCGTCATCGTCACACACGCCATCTCCATCGGTATCCGTGCATTTTTCTGAAAGTGGGCAATTGCCATCTCCAGGATTTCCGGTAATATCGGCCGCGAAGGTGCCCGGAATAAAAATATCGTCGAGCAGTCCTCTCGAATTACCTCCTCCTCCACTTAGAAACTCGTATTTGAATTGGTAGTTTCCGTTCAAGGTGATGTTGAAGGTTGAATTATGCGTACCTGGATTCACGGGTTGCGGTCCCCAAACGATCTGCTCTTGTTGATTCTCGGCAATGGCGATCACTTGAATGCGCACGCTGTTGGTGGTATTACTGGTCTTACTGAATTTGAACGACGCTTGCGTATTTGGCACCACAGCAACCCAGGGCGAAACCACGGTCGGGGTGTGATTCGAATTCTGCAAATTGTCGCTTCGAGCACTGAACTGTCCAGAAATCCCATTGGCCCCGCCATTGACCAGAAACCCATTCATTTGCCAGCAATTTCCGCGTACTTGCCCAACAGAACCTGACTCAAAGTCCCGGGTGACTTGTGCCGGTAGCGTTAAAGTAGCAAAAAGGAAAGCCAATGCCCAAAGTGATCTCATGGTAACTAGAATCAATAGGTCAATATAGAGAAAGAAGCCGTCTCAATACCGGGGCTGTTTTTTTTGTATTTAAGTATCTGATTGCTTGCTGTTTAGTTTGTTTATGATT
>JAGWBA010000054.1 GCA_021296215.1 Flavobacteriales bacterium | reverse complement strand
CAAGAAAATAACTTGTTAAACCCAAAAACTCTGCTAAATTGATTGATAATTTCTGTCCAATTTATAGGGGGTCAATACACCTCCTCTGATTCAATGCACGAGAGTGGGGCTCGTGGCTTTTTAGGTTCGAATGTGCATTTACTGATTAAGAACTTTTGAGATCTTAAGGGTCGGCTAAAAAATAGAATCCCATCGGACCCATCTATTTTTTTATTTCCTCCGATGCTTATTCGTAGATCATCAGTTAATATCTCCGGATAGTATTTCTTTTGTTTCGCCCAGATTTGGTCAAACTCTTCACGGTACATACTGCGCTCTACATACCGGTTTCGCACTCTCTGAGAAGATCTTATATAAGATTCACCCCTGTGGGAAGAAGAGAGTTCAAATAATCGCCTAAAGTGGAATCTGCAGACTTTATGCCTTCACGCGTTGAAACGATACCTGGTTTTCCAGTCTTTTCCTCATTAGTTTTGTCTTCATCGAAAATTACGCTTGACTCCTGAGGGTCCTGAGACCTACTATTGCTTTGGAAACCTCTGCGCTGAACCATGTGATAAAAGACTCTGCCTAATTCCAACAATGAAATTTGCGTTTTTAAGGCTTTCGAACGGAATGTATATGGATTTAAATTTATCCAGTCCTTGTATTCAGGAGAGTTTGCTGGACACATTGCATTTGCTCTGAGTACCTTTTTCATCATGTTTCTCCTGAGCTTTCGTCGAAAATATTGACGCCTAGTCCCACGTGCCATACGACGAGATGCGTTTTTTGATAACTCACCTTCGCCATCTCCTAAATTCTCAACTCCTGCAGGGAATATTCTTACTCCTGTCCCTAGTATTTTCTTTTGCTCATCATCCACAATGGCCCACCCAATTGAATTCGTCCCTAAATCTAATCCTAGTATTTTCATGTTTTTTGTATCTTCGTTATGAAAATAATCGTTTTCAATCTTTTCACAATAAGGCTATATGCCGCAGGTGGAAACCTTGGCCTCTGCTTCGGTAGAGGCTTTTTTAGTCATTTTTTAAAGTACGCAATATCTCCTGAATCTCAGGGTCGGTGTCCTTGAACCACCGTTTTTGAATTTCAAGATCCTTCCCGTCACCTTCCGATCCTCTGGCATACACAACGTAATGTACCTTGGTTTGTGGATCGAGATAAACATCTTCGAAGAGAACTAAATCAACTCCATCCGACGTGAGCTCGTGATATGCTAAAATGATCTCTCTTTCTGAATCCATAAGGTCTTGACTTCCTGCTTTTAGCAGAGCCTGGATCTTCTCCTTACGAACTATTGGCAGTTCATCTTCTGAACTAAATGCACTTATTCCACAACCATAGCACGTCGTAAAGAATATATACCCCCCTCCATCGTACTCAGTGCCATCCTCATGACCAACGCGGAGCAAACACAGATTTGAATCAAAAACATTGCTCGAATCACATACCCCGTGTGTGTACACCGAGCTCCAATGAATCCAGTCACTCGCTGCAAGTAAAGCGTCTTGGCCAATAGCATTAATATCATAGTCCTCAATTTTGATTGAATGTAGTAATTATAACGAAAATCAAGTGTCGACGAGATAAGAAGTAAATCCCTTAAATTGCCCTTCCTGAAATTCCTAAACATGAAAAAAGTACTACTTCTATTCCTGAGCATTTCATTCTTAACGGCCTTTGCACAAGACGAAGAAAAACACTGGTACACATCAGGAGACCTTGGCGCATTTTCATTTCGCAACCTGGGACCAGCGCTAACTTCGGGTCGTATTTCGGACTTTGCCGTGAATCCGAACGACCGCGCGGAGTATTATGTAGCGGTTGCATCTGGTGGTGTATGGAAAACCACCAACGCTGGCACTACCTACAAGCCCATATTCAACAGCCAAGGATCATACTCCATAGGATGTGTTACCATGGACCCCAATAACTCCAATGTGATATGGGCAGGTACCGGAGAAAACAACAACCAGCGATCAGTGGCCTACGGCGATGGAGTTTATTTAAGTAAAGACGGCGGTAAGTCCTGGAAGAATAAAGGCCTCAAGAACTCAGAGCACATCGGTATGATCACCGTCGATCCCAGGAACAGCAATACGGTGTATGTGGCTGCCTACGGCCCACTTTGGAGCGCAGGTGGAGACCGAGGTGTATACAAAACAACCAATGGGGGTGAATCTTGGGAAAAGGTCCTCGACGTGAGCGAGCACACCGGGTTCAACGAGATTCAGCTCGACCCAAGGAATCCAGACATTCTATATGCTACGGCACATCAACGACGTCGTCATGTGTGGACTTATATTTCGGGCGGACCCGAATCGGCTATTTATAAGTCGGTAGACGGTGGCGCGGACTGGAAAAAATTGAAATCGGGGCTACCCACTGGTGACGTGGGGCGAATTGGAATGGCCGTAAGTCCCGCGGATCCGGATATCCTTTATGCGATCATTGAAGCTGCTTACGACGCAGGTGGATTCTTTCGTTCCACTGATCGTGGTGAGAGTTGGTCCAAGGTAAACGACCTGAGTACAAGTGGAAACTACTACCAAGAGCTCGTGCCCCATCCGACAGATGCTCAAACGGTGTATGTCATGAACACCTACGGCTTCGTTACTCGGGACGGAGGAAAGAATTTCGAGCGCACAGGCGAACGAAACAAACATGTAGACAATCACTGCCTCTGGATCGATCCCGAGGATGACGACTACTTGCTTGCCGGCTGTGATGGCGGTATCTACGAATCATTTGACGGGGCCAAAACCTGGAAATTCCACCCCAACTTGCCCGTTACTCAGTTCTATAAAGTTAGTCTCGATCGAGCAAAACCCTTCTACAACGTATATGGCGGAACCCAAGACAACTTCTCAATGGGAGGCCCATCGCGGACGATCAACCATGCCGGTATACCAAATGAGGACTGGTTTTTGACCAAAGGTGGTGACGGTTTTGAAACACAAGTCGATCCGACAGACCCAAATATAATTTACGCACAGAGCCAATACGGATACTTGGTTCGCTACGACCGCAAATCAGGTGAGCGAACCGATATAAAACCCATGCCTAAACCGGGAGAAGACGCACTCGTTTACAATTGGGACGCTCCATTGATCATTAGCCCGCACAGTCATACCCGCTTGTACTTTGGAGCAAATAAGCTTTTTAAAAGTGATGACCGCGGTCAGACTTGGCAAGCCATTAGTGACGACATGACCCGTAAGATCGACAGAAACACCCTCCCCGTAATGGATCGGGTTTGGAGTATTGATGCCGTAATGAAGAATAAGAGCACCAGTATTTATGGTGCATTGGTCGCCCTACATGAAAGCCCTGTGAAATCAGGTCTGCTCTATGCCGGTTCCGACGACGGCCTCGTGCACGTCACCGATAACGACGGTAAATCCTGGACGGTTCACAAAGAGTTTCCCGGCGTTCCTGATCGTACGTATGTGAATTACCTTCTCGCCTCTCAACACGACACAAATACGGTTTATGCGGTTTTCAACAATCACAAAAACGGAGATTTCAAGCCCTATGTGCTGAAATCAACCAACAAGGGGAAGAGCTGGACATCGATTGCTGCCAACCTGCCCGCCCGTGGCTCCGCGTACTGCATAGCTGAGGATCATGAAAACCCAAACATCTTATTCTGTGGAACGGAATTCGGTGCATATGTCACGCTCGATGGAGGAGCGCATTGGGTTCAAATGAAATCGGGATTGCCGACCATCGCCATTCGCGACATGGAAATTCAGCCCGAACACAATGATTTGGTTTTAGCCAGCTTTGGGCGGGGTTTCTACGTATTAGACGACTATTCTGCACTTCGCGAAATAAATAAAGACCTCATGAGCAACGAAGCTCACATTTTTGACATTCCCACTGCTTTGATGTACCGAGAAGCTTCACCCAATATTTATGGCAAAAATGGCTTCAAAGGTGAAACGTATTGGGCTGCAGACAATCCGCCATTCGGAGCCACCTTCACTTATTACGTGAAAGATGATTTGACGACCCGTGAGGCAGCCCGAAGAAAAAGAGAAGCCAAGCTCGCCAAGGATGGCAAGGATACTCCCTATCCCAATTACGCGGAACTGGTTGCCGAAGACACGGAAGAAGCCCCCTACCTTTTTTTCGACATCACAGATGAAAACGGAAATCTTGTGCGCCGCCTGCAGGCCGGTGCGCGAAAGGGTATACAGCGGATCACCTGGGATTTTGAGTACCGGTCTTTGGATCCCGTTTCTAATAAAGCCTCAAACAATTTCTACGAAGGTGGAAGTAGTTATCCTGCCGTTCCAGGGAAGTACTTCATAAGCATGCACCAAGTGGATACTTCAGGTGTAAGAACTCTCGTGGAACCACATGAATTCAGCTGTATCCCCCTCGGGAATACCTCTCTTCCCGAGGGGGATCGAAGTGCCCTTATGGCCTTCTATAACGATTTACGCGAACTCAGTCGAGTCGTGTACGGGGCTCGAAACGCTCGAGCTGAATTGGAGGACAAATGGGCTCATATAAGAGGCTTGATGCAACAGTCTACGTCCTTCAATACGGAGAACACCCAAAAGATGAACGACCTCAAGAATAGATTGCATACCATCGAAGTAAAACTCGATGGTGATCAGACCTTAACTAGTCGTGAATTTGCCGCACCTCCGGGTTTAACGAGTCGCTTAAGTACGACGGCTTATTACAGCTGGAATGCAAGTACTGAGCCAACTGCCCAGCAACTTGAGAATGCCCGGTATGTTCGTGAAGGGATTAAACCCGTTTTGGATGAGCTGCGAGCGATCGACGAGGAGTTGGGTGCCCTCTATGAAAGCATGGAAAGCGACAACCTCCCTCAAATTCCCGGACGAATTCCGCAATTATAGGATTAAAATGAAGCCTTCATTCAGAAGATTACGGGCGATTTTAAGAGAGCCCTACCTCCTGTTGTTGACGACAACGATCCTGGGCTTGTTGAGCATCGCTATTGCTGACCACACAAATGCCCAAGGTTGGGTATTTACCATAATCATCATGGCAATCCTGCTTTCAGGTGTTTATAGTCTGGATGCCAATCATCCAAATAACAGGCCGTGGGTAGCCTTTGGATTACTTGCCGCCATATCCCAGGGGGTCATGTTCTTTCAAATTCCCGGACACATTCGCATCTTTTTTGCACTCGTGGTCATCGTTTACTTTGGCCTATTGACTGTTAGAATGGTAACCCAAGTCGCCGGATCAAAACGGATAAACCTACACGTATTATTGGGTTCTATCAGCATCTATATTCTCGTAGGAATTTCCGCTGCACTCCTTTTTGTAGCAGTAGAAGTGTCGAACCCGGAAGCACTGTACTTCTCGTATACCAAAGACCCAAATTTGCACGATTTCATCTATTACTCGTTCGTTACCATGTCGACCCTGGGATATGGCGATGTAACTCCCAAGGCTCCGATTGCTCAATTTTCAGCCTATTCCTTGGCCTTGGTCGGACAGCTATACATGACCGTACTTGTGGCGTTCCTCGTCGGAAAATTCATTAGCGAAAAGTAATATGCCCGTATTTTACGCCCCCGAAATTTCTCCAGCGGCACCTACCTTACCGCCCGATGAAAGCCAGCATGCCACACGAGTACTTCGAATGAAGGAAAACGACGCGTTGGAAGTGGTCGATGGAAAAGGAAACCGATTCCTCGCGGAAATCAGCTCTATCAACCCGAAGCAGGTATCGCTCCGAATTATCGAAGTAAAGACCGAAAATAAACGTAGCGTCCACCTCCATTTGGCCATCGGACCCACAAAAAATCGGGATCGCATAGAGTGGTTGATCGAAAAGGCCGTAGAGATCGGCGTGGAAAAGATTACTCTGTTGCGAGCAGAACACAGCGAGCGCGCGAAGATCAACCTCGATCGTCTCCATCGAATAATGGTCGCTGCCATGAAACAATCGAAACGCAGCCACTTACCCGAATTGCACGATTTAATCGCGACGTCGCAATTCTGGCCGCAGGCCGAAGAAAAAGAAAAATACATTGCCCATTGCATCGAGGGGAATAAGAAAGGACTGAACGCCATTGACGGCTCCGATTGTGTCATCGCTATTGGGCCGGAGGGAGATTTTTCCGAACGCGAGATCGAAGGCACCCTTGCGGGCGGATTTGTACCTCTAGACCTTGGCGACATGCGTCTGCGTAAAGAAACGGCCTGACTCATTTCGTGCGCGGCTATTGCACTTAAGGGCATGTAACTGCGTTGATCTTTTCAGAAAGCTCATGGGATTTAATTCCTTGGACATTGTGAAGAAAGAATTTGAAGAGTTGATTCGTTAACCTAGGTTTGCCGTATGAAAAGATCGTTCTTACTTGTCGTATTCATAGCTGCTACATTGACAAGCCTTGGGCAAAACTTCAAGCTCGCCGTGGCGAAATATCGCGGTGGTGGCGATTGGTATGCGAACCCGAGCAGCTTAACCAACCTCATAGCATTTTGCAATGAGCAACTCGGAACTGATATCGCTCGAGAATACGAGACCGTAGAGGTCGGAAGTCCCGAATTATTCAATTACCCATACGTTCATATGACTGGGCACGGAAACGTCGTTTTTGACGCTCAAGAAGCCGAAAACCTGCGAAATTACCTTATCGGCGGAGGTTTTTTACATATTGACGACAATTACGGAATGGACCCTTATATCAGACCAGAGCTGAAAAAGGTATTTCCAGAACTCGAACTTGTTGAGCTCCCTTTCGATCATGCCATCTACCATCAGAGGTACGATTTTGACAGCGGTCTACCTAAAGTTCACGAGCACGACAACCTCCCTCCGCAGGGATTTGGGTTGATCTACGAGGGTCGATTGGTACTTTTTTACTCCTACGAAAGTGACCTCGGTGATGGCTGGGAGGGTCCGGAAGTTCATAACGATCGCCCGGAAGTTCGAGAACAAGCACTTCGTATGGGTGCTAACTTGATTCAATTCGTATTTTTAGGGGAAGAAACCCCTTAGCATGAATCAACGTACTCGTCAGATCATAGGCGGAATAAGCCTTATTTTGTTCCTCGCTCTTTTATGGTACGTACGGTCGCTGGTCGTATACTTCATCATTAGTGCGATATTGGCACTCATTGGTCGTCCATTAATGAACCACCTCAATAATGTTCGAATCCGAGATCGCCATTTGCCATCATGGGCTCGGGCGCTATTAGTTCTAGCGACTTTTATTCTGTTCATCGTAGGCTTATTCAGCCTATTGACTCCGTTGATCGCCCAAGGGGTTGAGATTATCTCGAATATTGAAATCAAAAAGATCTGGGAAGGCATTGAGCCACTGCGAAATGACGTGGTCGCTTTTCTTGAGCGTTACAACTTGGAATCGGACACTTTGAACGACCGAAGAATACTCGAGGCTCCTCTTTCAGAACTGCTTCAGGTAACAGATGTTTCTTCCGTCATGGGTGGTGTACTAGGCACCTTCAGTGGACTAATCGTGGCAATGTTCTCGATCTCGTTTATCACATTCTTCCTACTCAAAGACGAGTACATATTGACTCAAATCGCTTTTTCTCTTACCCCGGAAAAGCACATGGAGCCAATGAAACGAGTACTCTCGAATTCTCAACGATTGCTCTCACGCTATTGTATAGGGCTGCTGATCCAAATTAGCATTATTACCCTCCTGCTGACAATTGGTCTATCCATTATCGGGGTAAAGTATGCACTAACCATTGGGTTCTTTGCCGGAATCTTCAACTTGATCCCATATATCGGTCCTATAATTGGGGGCACGTTCGCTTTGTCTATGAGCCTGCTGCTCAATATCGAACTCGGGTTTGCCGACCACAGTGGCGTTCTAGCCCTACAGGTCATGGTGACCTTTATCATCGTTCAGCTTTTCGATAACATCGTTTCGCAACCCGTGATTTTCAGCAATTCAGTGCTAGCTCACCCTCTCGAGATTTTCTTGGTGATCTCCGTGGCCGGTACGATTGGTGGGGTTGTAGGAATGATAGTTGCCATTCCGCTTTACACGCTCATCAGAATCGTAGCAAAAGAATTCTTGACGGGATTCAAGGTGGTTCAAAACCTCACTACAAAACTCTGATCAGTTTCCGTAGTTCAATGTTTTTTCGACCCTTGCTAAACCTTCTTTGGCCGGTTGATAATCTACCTTCATGTTGAGGGCAGCTTCATAATCCGCTTTCGCTCGGCGCACATCACCCATCATTTCAAGGCAATAGGCCCGTCCGTAAAGTGCCTGATAAAAATCTTGCTTAACATTGAGTGCGTCGGTAAAATGGACAGCGCCTTGATTCCAAGAACTAAGAAGTACATTTATATACCCCATATTATAATGACTATTATAATGACTGGGGGCGATTTGAACAGCCGCAGCATATGCCTCCAGAGCCCTGTTCCACTCTTCGCGTTCTTGGTGGTACACACCTAGGTTATAATAGGTGTTCGGCTCATTCGGCCGAAGCTCTATAGCCTTCTTGTAATAAACCACGGCCAATGAATCATCTTTGGCCGCATATACCACTCCTAATTGCTCATATGCATCGAAGTAAGCAGGGTCGGCGTCAATAGCCGATTGAATAAACTTGATCGCATTGGCTGTATCGCCCATTTCCTTGAAGACATTACCTTTGAGAAATAGAGCATTCGCATTTCTTCCTTCAATCAGGAGAACTTCGTTAAGCCGGTCCAAGGCCGGCTTGTAATTGCGAACCGCAAAATACAATTCGGCTAATTTCAGCCTGCAGCCGACATTGTTTTCATCGATCTCGGCACAGCGGGTCCAGACGTCGCGAGACTTTCTCGTTTGATTCAAAACAAAGAAGACATCTCCAAACGATTCGAGTACATACGTATCATTCGAATCGAGTCGAATGGCCTTGTTCGCTGCCAACTGAGATTTCTTCAGATCCCTTTCTTGCAGCTCAAGCAAAGCCAGGCGCGCAAGAGCTCGAGCATCGGTCGAGTCATTTTTCAATACTCGCCGGAGGCTGTCATTGGAACTCAGTTCAACGGCACTCTCCTTTTCATTGCTCGCTTCTTGAGCACAGCTAAAGAAGAAAACCACAGCGAAAATTAAAAGGCCAACACGAATCATACGTCCTGGTTTATGATCTCTCGGATCTTTCCTTCTATTTCCTCAGAAAGTTCGGGGTTGTCGAGTAATATATTTTTAACAGCATCGCGCCCTTGACCTAACTTGGTATCACCATAGCTATACCACGATCCGCTTTTTTGGAGTACGTTGTGGTCAACTCCAAGGTCCACAATTTCACCGACCTTTGATATTCCAACACCATACATGATATCGAATTCGGCTTGCTTGAAAGGAGGGGCGACTTTGTTCTTCACTACTTTTACTCGAGCTCGGTTTCCAGTCACACTATCGGTATCCTTTATTTGACCAATTCGGCGAATATCGAGACGCACAGAAGAATAAAACTTCAGGGCATTTCCTCCCGTAGTGGTCTCGGGGTTTCCGAACATGACACCGATTTTTTCCCTGAGCTGGTTAATGAAAATACAACAGCAACCAGTTCTACTAATGGTTCCCGTCAGCTTTCTCAATGCTTGGGACATCAAACGAGCCTGGAGACCTACTTTAGAGTCCCCCATCTCACCTTCAATCTCGCTTTTTGGAGTGAGTGCTGCGACTGAGTCAATGACGATAATATCAATCGCACCAGAGCGAATAAGGTTGTCAGCGATCTCCAATGCCTGCTCACCGTTATCGGGTTGTGCTACGTATAAGTTGTCAATATCGACACCCAACTTTTCCGCGTAAAAGCGATCAAAAGCATGTTCCGCATCAATAAAGGCCGCAATACCTCCTTGCTTTTGTGCTTCGGCAATTGCGTGTAGAGTAAGCGTTGTTTTTCCGGAAGACTCAGGCCCATAGATTTCTACTACACGACCTCTAGGATAACCACCAATTCCTAAAGCGATATCAAGGCTCAATGATCCCGAAGGAATGGCGTCAACATTCTCTACTGCAGAGTCGCCCATCTTCATGACAGCTCCCTTTCCGTAGGTCTTATCGAGTTTGTCCATCGTCAGTTTCAAGGCCTTGAGTTTCGCGGCTTTTTCTTTCTCGTCCATAATATTGTTCTATCCTAGTTTTTGTCAATCATTTGCAACCAAATATAGACCTTGTCGGGGCCACGGGCAACGCTATGTAGGGTCGTTTTTTGAATAATTTATTCACGATTCATAGGCTTCTAGAATTTGCTCTGCATGAGCCTTAGTTTTGACCTTTTCTATGATTTGATCGATTTTACCTTGCTCGTCTATTACGAAGGTCTTTCTAATGATTCCTTCGAACTCCCTGCCCATGAATTTCTTTAAACCCCAGGCGCCATAGGACTCGATGATCTCTCTTTCAGTGTCCGCGATAAGCTGAAAAGGAAGATCATATTTTTCAATAAAATTAGAGTGTTTCTTTTGCGTATCCGCGCTCACGCCCAACACGACGAATCCCTCCTCCTTCAGTAAATCGTGATGGTCGCGCAGATTGCAAGCCTCAGCCGTACATCCGGGTGTATTGTCCTTTGGATAAAAATACAACACCACCTTTTTGCCCTGAAGTGCCCTCAGCTGTAGCGTTTCGCCGTTTTGGTCAATTCCTTCGAATAAGGGCGCCTTATCCCCAACCTTTAATTCACTCATAATTATTTACTTTTTGTACATCATTACGCCAATCCCACCTGATTGTTCAAAAGCTCAAAATGGTAAGCCACAAGCTATTTTTCGTAATTTAACAAGGCTTAAATGTACCCTAAATGAAAGGAATTGTTTTTTCGGAATTCATGGAACTGGTTGAAGAGAAGTTCGGATTAGAAACTGTTGATCACTTAATCGAAAGCACTGATCTAGCAAGTGGCGGAGCGTATACTTGAGTAGGCATCTATCCTCACGAGGAAATGGTTGCACTTGTTGTGGCCCTAAGTAAATCCTCTAATATTCCGGTGCCCGATCTTTTGAGAGTCTTCGGACATCATCTTTTTCGCACATTCAGAAAAAGCTATTCTGTTTTCTTTGAAGGGGTAGAACACCCGTATGATTTGCTTGAACAAATCGACAATCACATTCATGTGGAAGTAAAGAAACTCCATCCGGATGCCGAGCTACCGAGATTTGAAACAAAACGAGATGGTAAAGTCTTGGAAATGACTAATTCTTCCGAGCGAAAACTATCAGACATGGCCCTCGGCCTTATCGAGGCATCTGCAGAGCATTACAACAGGGAAATTGAGATCGAAACGGAAACAGTTAAGAAAGACGGATCGATCGTATTGATACGACTCACTGACCGCTCTTGATCACGGAAAACGAAATATTAAAAAAAGCACTCGAACGAGAGCGCCGGGCGAGAAAACAAGCAGAGGCATTTCTCGAAGAGCGATCCCATGAACTATATAGCGCCAATCAGGAGCTCACTCAACTTAATAAGAACCTTGAATCCAAAGTTAAAGAAAGGACCGAGGAGCTTCAAAAACAAAAGGATTTCTACGAGGCCATCTTGAATAACATCCCGGCTGATGTGGTTGTGGCCGATGCTAATCATAAGTACTTGTTCGTAACCCCAATGGCAGTAAAAGACCCGGAGACCCGCAAATGGCTCATCGGCAAGGATGACTTCGATTATTGCGAACACAGAAACAAACCTATTTCAATTGCCGAAGAGCGAAGACACTTTTTCAATACCGTCCAGAAAGCCAGAAAAATGGTCGAATGGAAGGAAGAGTTGGATGGCCCAAATGGAAAAGAGTACCATTTATGACGTTGGTTCCCATTGGTCGAAAACGATCAGGTCATCATGTTCATCGGATATGCACTTGATATAACCGAAACGGTAGCGTCTCGTAAAGAGCTAATCGAGGCAAGAGATATCGCTCAAAAGGCAACCTTGGCTAAGAGTGAATTCCTTTCTAAAATGAGTCATGAGATTCGAACTCCTCTGAACGCCATCATTGGGTTAACGGACATTCTGTTGCAAGAATCTTTAGCCGAGGAGCAAGAGCATTACGTCCAGTCGATGAAGTATTCGGCCGACAATCTTCTTGGTATCATCAATGAGGTTTTGGATTTCTCAAAGATCGAAGCCGGAAAACTAACCTTCGAAAAAATTCCATTCGGCCTTCGCCGCGCATTTAAAGGTATCCGCCAGACCTTTGAATTCCGTTTGAATGAACTCGGAATTGACCTCATTTCCGAAATCGCCGAGGATATCCCAGATTCGATTAAAGGAGACCGAATGAAGCTGAATCAAATCTTTTTGAACCTCGTAGGAAACGCAGTGAAATTCACGGAAAAGGGCTTCATCCGTATTTCGGCATTTTTAAGTCGCGAGGAGGACGGACTACTCTGGGTTGACTTCCGGGTCAAAGACACAGGTGTTGGAATTAACGCGGACCGTCTCGATCAAATATTCGATGGGTTTGAACAAGAGGGAAGTGATACAACGCGAAAGTATGGCGGAACAGGGCTAGGACTCACCATTATCAAGAGGTTCATCGAAGGTCAGGGCGGTTCCATAAAAGTGAAAAGCGAAAAAGGAAAGGGAACCGAATTCAATTTTTCCATTCCCTTTGAGAAGGTTTCCCCGGAAGAATCCTCTCAAAACGGACAACATTGGTCCGAATCAACTCCGTTGCGACATTTTAACTTACTCCTTGCTGAGGACAACATCATGAATCAATTGGTATTAAAGAAGGTTCTTGAAAAGTGGGATCATAACGTCAAGCTCGTGACCAATGGAGAAGAAGCGCTTGCCGAAATGGAAACCAATGAATACGATTTGGTTTTAATGGATATTCAAATGCCCATCAAGGATGGTATTGAAACCATCAAGGAATGGCGAAAGAAAGAACCCCAACTGAAAAAGGAACATTTACCGGTAGTTGCCCTTACGGCTGATGCATTTAGCGAGTCGCGAAATCAAGCTTTGGGGGCGGGAATGGACGATTTTCTTTCGAAGCCCATCGACGTTTCCGAACTTCGAAGAATTCTCTACAAATTCATTGGCACAAAAAAATGACGAAAGCTGAAAAGGTCAATTACCTGATCACAGAACTCGATAAACTCTTTCCAGAAACTCCCGTTCCCCTCGACCATAGAGCCCCTTATACCCTCTTGGTTGCAGTTTTACTATCTGCTCAATGTACCGATGAGCGAGTTAATAAAGTGACACCCTATCTTTTTGAGCGAGCAGCTGACCCTTATCAAATGTCCCTTGTTCCTGTCGAAGAGATCAGAGAGATCATTAAACCCTGCGGACTTTCACCAACGAAGTCAAAGGCCATTAGTAGTTTGTCGAACATCTTGGTTGAGGAGTATAAAGGAGAAGTTCCGGCCGATCTCGAAAAACTGGAGTCCTTACCCGGCGTAGGACACAAGACCGCTCAGGTTGTAATGGCCCAGAGTTTCGGAGTTCCAAGTTTTCCAGTTGATACGCATATTCACCGATTGATGTGGAGGTGGGGACTCTCGAACGGTAAAAGTGTTCACCAGACCGAAAAGGACGCTAAAAGACTATTCCCAAAGGAACAGTGGAACACTTTACATCTGCAGATCATTTTTTACGGTCGGCAATACGGCCCGGCACGAGGATTCAAACCGGAGCGTGATTATATCACTGCGGCGATCGGCCGAAAGGAATTCCTCAGAAAGAATGGGTACGAATAAAAAAGTGACCTCGAGGGCCACTTTTCCCTTTGTTAATTTCAATTCTCAACCTTTAGTTGAGAACCATTTCAGCTTGGCTTCCGTCCGAAAGTTTCGAAACGTGATAAGCTTTGCTGAATGACAGAATGTTCTGAATTGTCCGATCGGACGGACGTACTTCAACTTCGTTCAAAAGCTCCTTACTTTCATTAATCATCACCAACTCGTCGCGCAGGTAAGGGTCTTGTTCACAGAGAGTTTCCGCCTCTCGGCGGTCGTTTTCACTCAACTCTCCATAAGAATATTGCAATAAAAAATCGGGAGTAAAGGTTTTAGCCATACGGGGTTAGTTGGGTTAAACTTCCCCTTTAAAACGGCGTCATATATCCTTTATTTTATCCTTTGAGACTTTTTTTCAGAACCCCCATACAACCAAATTGAATTAGCTCAGAGTAAGGTTCATATGGTGCTCGGCAATGAGCTTTCGCAAATTGATCAAGGCATATCTCATACGACCCAATGCCGTATTGATGCTCACACCCGTTTGCTCGGCAATGTCCTTGAAACTCATTTCGGCATAATGACGCATGATCAACACCTCTTTTTGCTCCGGAGGCAATTGCTGAATGAGTTTGCGTACATCTTGAATGATCTGATCCTTGATGATCTGATTTTCGGCACTTAGTCCCGAATCGGCGATCACATCGAATATATCGAAGTCCTCCGTGGTCTCCATCATCGGCATCCGCTTGTTGCGACGGAAATGGTCAATAATTAAGTTGTGCGAAATGCGCAACACCCACGGCAAGAACTTACCTTCCTCGTTGTACTTACCTTCCTTCAAAGTCTTAATGACCTTGATGAAGGCATCTTGAAATAAATCTTCGGCTAAATCCTGGTCATGAACTCTTGTCAATATGTAAGCGTAGATACGCTGACGGTGACGTACGACCAATTCTTCTAGCGCTTTTTCGTTTCCGCATTGGTACATTTTGACCAACGCAGAATCTTCACACTGCTTCAAGTGCATAGTTTACCTAGTTTTGGTTCTTCTCAAAATCTGCTTCAAAAAGCTCTATCAGCTCCCAAAAACAAAAAGTAAACGTGTAGTATAAGCGACTAAAAGGTTAGAATTAAACAAGTACTGATCTCGGAGTCTAAGGGTCAAATATAGAATTATTTTAATTCAACACAACTTTTAAACCCCTAATTTTGCGCTTCGTCAAGCGAATGAACGCTTCCGATTCAACGGTGTTACTGAAAAAACCGTACCATTTTTTATGACCGAGGACATCGAATCGTATAGCCCAAAAGAGAATATCCTGATCAAGGGCGCCCGACTACACAACCTCAAGAATATAGACGTTGTGATACCCCGAAACCGTTTGGTCGTCGTGACCGGGCTTTCGGGATCCGGAAAATCCTCCCTTGCCTTTGACACACTCTACGCCGAAGGTCAACGCCGATATGTCGAAAGCCTCTCGAGCTATGCACGCCAATTCCTCGGGCGTCTCAATAAACCCGAAGTCGAGTATATCAAAGGCATTGCGCCTGCCATCGCGATCGAGCAAAAGGTCAATACTCGTAATCCGAGGTCCACGGTCGGAACCTCAACCGAGATCTACGACTACCTCAAACTCCTCTACGCCCGTGTCGGACGTACCATTTCGCCCGCCAGCGGCCAAGAAGTACAGCGTCACACCGTTACCGATGTCGTTAACGCTGTCGCTAAACTCGCCGACGGCGCGCGTATTATGATCCTTGCGCCAGTGCACCTCCACGCCGAGCGAACTACCATTGAGCAGCTGAAGGTGCTGCAGCAGCAAGGTTTTTCTCGCCTGCGGCGCGATAGGCAAGTCGAGCGCATCGATGATCTCTTGGCCGAGCCGATTGAACTCGACTGGAACTCCACCTTCCTCGTCATAGATCGACTATCCGCCCGAGCCGGTGATGAAGACACCCAAACCCGACTGGCCGACTCCATCCAGACCGCATTCTACGAAGGTAACGGGATCTGCGTCATTGAAAATGCCGACCATGGAACGCTGCATGAGTTCAGCAACCGCTTCGAACTCGATGGTATGAAATTCGACGAACCGTCCGAACACCTCTTCAGCTTCAACAACCCCTACGGCGCCTGTCCAAAATGCGAGGGATATGGGAGTATCATCGGAATTGACGAAGACCTCGTGATCCCGAACAAATCGCTCAGCATTTACGATGATGCGGTCGTATGCTGGAAAGGCGATAAAATGCAGGAATACAAAAACGACTTGGTGATGAATGCGGCCAAGTTCGATTTCCCGATACATCGCCCCTATTTCCAGCTTTCCGAAGACGAAAAGGAATTGCTGTGGGAGGGTAACGAGCATTTCATGGGTATCAACGAGTTTTTCGAATACCTCGAATCGAAAAGCTATAAGATCCAATACCGCGTTATGCTGAGTCGCTACCGCGGAAAAACGCGTTGTACCACTTGCAAAGGCCGTCGACTTCGCAAAGAAGCGAGCTACGTTAAAGTGGGCGGGCATCGCATCACCGATTTGGTCGAAATGCCCATAGGCGAACTGCAACCCCTTGTGGAAAACATCGAGCTCAATGCATATGAGCAGGATGTCTCTAAACGTATTTTGATCGAGATCACCAGCCGATTGCGCTTTCTCAATCAAGTGGGGCTGGATTACCTCACCCTCAACCGTCGAAGTTCTACCTTGTCGGGCGGAGAATCACAGCGAATCAATTTGGCGACCTCACTTGGCTCTTCACTCGTCGGCTCCATGTACATTCTCGACGAGCCTTCGATCGGGCTCCACAGCAAGGACACCGAACGACTTATTGAAGTGTTGAAAAGCCTTCGCGACCTGGGAAATACCGTGATCGTAGTCGAACACGACGAAGATATCATGAAAGCGGCCGACCTGCTCATCGACATTGGTCCCATGGCCGGAACCTTGGGCGGCGAACTCATTTTCTGGGGAACGCACGAAGACTTAAAGAGCGATCAAACAAGCCTAACGGGACAATACCTATACGGGAAACGGGAAATCCCTGTGCCTACGGCACGAAGGGGAAATCGCAACTGGGTAGAACTCTCCGGTTGCCGCGAAAACAACCTGCAAAACATCAGCACACGTATTCCTCTGGAGGTCCTTACGGTCATTTCCGGGGTCAGCGGCTCCGGGAAGAGCACCTTGATCAAGGATATTCTATATCCTGCCCTGAGGAAACGCCTTGGTGGCTATGCCGGGCGTACCGGTGAATTCGACGGACTCGGCGGAAGCGTGGATCAGATGACCGATGTGGAATTCGTCGATCAAAACCCCATTGGAAAAAGCAGCCGATCGAACCCAGTGACCTACGTCAAGGCCTACGACGAAATTCGCTCTTTGTTTGCATCGAACAAACTCAGCAAAAATCGAGGTTACAAGGCAAAGCACTTCAGCTTCAATGTAGAGGGCGGACGGTGCGCCAACTGCGAGGGCGAGGGCGAAGTACAGATCGAAATGCAGTTCATGGCCGATGTACACCTCACTTGTGAAGTATGCAAGGGTCAGCGATTTAAAGACGAGATCCTGGAGGTCAAGGTCGATGGAAAAAATATTTTCGGCGTGCTGGAAATGACCATCGATGAGGCCATCCAGTTCTTTTCGGAACACAATCACCAAAAGATCGCAGATAAGCTTCAGCCCCTGCAAGATGTGGGACTCGGCTATATTCACCTCGGACAGAGTTCATCTACACTCTCGGGCGGAGAAGCTCAACGGGTCAAGTTGGCCAGCTTCTTGGGCCGTGGAAGCAATCAAGGACACACCCTTTTCATCTTCGACGAACCTACTGCCGGACTCCACTTTCACGACATCCTCAAACTACTCGATAGCTTCAACGCACTGATAGCAAAAGGACACAGCATTCTGATCATCGAGCATAACCTCGATATCATTAAATGCGCCGATTGGATCATAGACCTCGGCCCCGAGGGCGGAAAACGCGGTGGAACCGTTGTTTTTGAAGGAACTCCAGAAGCCTTGGTTGAGGCCGGAGTTGGGTTCACCTCCGAGTTTCTAAGGGAGAAACTTTAGAGTTCTTAGTTTTGAGTTCTAAGTTATTCGATACGGACTCTGTTGTAAAACCTTCTTCGATGCGAACTTTATCGCATGAATACAGGTAGAGTTTCAGAGAAATCTTTTGCTTTTTCAATAGCGGTTATAAAATTTTATGTTCACGCCAAAAAGCGACGAGAGTTTGTCCGGATCAGGTCTTTTTTATGGGGAGTAGCAGGATCAGGCGAATACTTTTTGGAGTCTATAGAGGAACAGTTTCGTATC
>JAGWBA010000053.1 GCA_021296215.1 Flavobacteriales bacterium | reverse complement strand
TCCCGCTTACAAATCAATAAATCCAATTACGTACAATAAAGCGATTTAGGAGTTGGATTTTAGCTCAGTTCTTTGTTGGCTGTAGTTTATATTTATTTTAATTCAGTTACAATTCTATTAAATTGTTTATCTGTTAAAACAGGTTCAAAGTATTTTATATAATCATTTAATTCTCTCAGCAGTTTTACACTCACGTATTTAAATTGCCCTCTCGGTTTATTATTAATCATTACAATAAGATTACGAATCGGAACTCTTTGTTCTCCCCAATGATGGTCATATAAAGTTATATTTTCCGAAATGAATACATACAAAGCAAAATTAGACCTTTCAATTTGTTCGATTGGTGACCTTAGACTAAGAGAATTAACAGATGACTTACTCCAGTTTTTAGTTTCTATAATAAAAATGCCAGCTCTTGAAATTAAAAGATGGTCTATTTGGATGGAATAAATCCTCTCATTATACTTCTTGTAAAAAATTGGACGTGAAAATCTTAGGTTGAAATCATTAATTAGCACATAATCATCTGGAAGCTTTTTAATTTCTTTTACAACTAGATTTTCACCTATCGCTCCCGAAATTAGATTTCTAGAGCTTTCTAAAATATTTCGTGTGTCTTCTAATATTTCAATTTTATATTTTGCCCGATTATTAATTATTTTTTGTTTATCAATTTCGATCTCTTTTATGAAAAGTTCATCGTTTTCAATATTCCGATTAATAGTCTTTACTGATGAATTTATAAGTCTATTTTTATTCTTGACGTAGTAAGTTGATTGTTTTTTAAGAGAATATAATTTTACACTTGAAAGTATTTTTTTGAAGAAGTTATTGTTCTTGGTGTTTATGGAATCAATTTTTGTCTGTAACTCAGAAATTCGTTTATCAATTTTTTCTGTTTCTGAATTGACAATATCAGCCTTTTGTTGATTTTTTTGTTTTAGATTAGTGCATGTGTCGATGTATTCTCTTTCCAACTTTTTAGATTCACTATCGAGAATAGAGAGTTTTTCTGTATTATAATTTGATAAGAAATCATTAATTTCTTTCACTGAATTAAATCTGGAAATGCCATTATTATCTAATTCAGATTTTAAGGATTTTAGTGATTCTATAGTTCCGTATATTCTTGCCATTTACGAAATTTCTCAAATTACAGCCAACGTTCCGTGTATGGTGTCGTAGCAACCCGCAGGGTGCTATGCACTATACACATTGTTAGAGCCAGTTTATTTTAAAAGGGAAAATCATCTTCTTCTTTTGCAGGGTTGTTCTTAACGACTTCTAAAAGGATTGATTCAACATCCTCTGGCAAGTCCAATAATTCTTTACGAGCGGAATCAATTAAAGCCATCTCTTTTGGGTTACCACTACCTGTGAAATCTGAAACCTCTATAAGCGCTCGCATTTCAAATCTTTTCAATGCTTTCGAGTAGTTCTTAGATAGGACATTGTCTAGTTCATTAATGTCTTCCCAAGCCTCGATGTTTTCAATTTCATGAGGTTCTTGCCAACCAGTACCCAATTTAAACCGACCAGTTTCAATTATATAATAAACTAACAAGACTTCTTCTGTCTTAAGCTTACCAGCTCTTAAATCAGAAAATAGTCTTGATGAACTTTTTGATTTTCGTTGAGCAGTTTTTTCATTTTTTATCGGCTCGCTCTTTGCATTATTAGTCTCTGTTTTTTGAGTCTGGGCTTTTTGGGGAGGTTCAGTAATTGTGCTCTTTATTTTTGCCGCTTCTTCAGATTCAATTTCAGTTACCTTTTTAAGGAACTCTTTTATTTTTTGATTAACCAATACCATTCCAGGTAATATTTTGAAAGTCACTTTTAATGATTCAACAAACTCTGTTAATCTCTCTTCATTGTTAATGCGAAATCCAATTTTTCTAGGATCCAATGCTCCATTTTGAAACTCATAACTCTTTAAATCAAAATTAGGAGTAAACAACATTGTGTGTTGGTTTTCTACCACCCAAGCGGCTCCCATTTCGTTTAAACATGCGATGCTGTCATAATACTCCTTTGATAAAAGATAAATGACATGAGGTTTCTCGTTGATACGATTTTTTAACCAATCGAAAATGTTTTCACCTATTGGAATTCCATAGGCTGTGTTACTTGTAAACACAATTTTGTTATTTGCAATACCTACCCCAGTAAGAAGTTCTACTAGTGCATTTCCATAATCAGAATTTTTTGAGGCATGTGAGATGAAAATTTGCCTTTCACCACTTTCTTTAGAATTATTCGAATTCTTTTTCTCCGATTTTGACAAATCATTTGCTTCTTCCCAAGCTTCGAAACCTCCGAGTTCTACAGCTTCGTAGCCTTCTCTTGTTAGTTTCCAAGAATGCTGATTCTGTCTTTCAATTAAGTTATATGCTGCAAGTTTAGCTTTTGCGTCAAACACAATTCCGGGGTCATCCTTTGAAAGTGAAATCCATCTTTTCTTATGAATTTCGAATAGCATTTCATCAATTTTCTTGGTTAGTTCACTCATTTTAATGTATTGGCTCTAACTTGTTATAAGCCTAATTTATTAAACTATATCCGTTTTAGAAGCCGGAAGTATCTAGGGTTATGCAGTATCAATATAGCGGATAACCCAAGAGGGCTTGCTAATGCGTTTCCGGGATACATCGGGCTTATTCTATACCCAAGGGCCGGATAATCGTAGCTCTGTTGGCGTTAGCCCGGCATTTTTCGTATAACCCATGGTTCGAGTGCTCCTTTATCTGCACCGCTTAATGCTCTAAATATTGGTAGCTCCTTTATCGGTGTACCGCCAAAATCAGAGCCCCGCCGCGATCAGGAACGTAGCGGCAAAAGCTACAATGGCGTACAATTCGGGAAATACCGCCAGCACCATGGTTTTACCGAATACATCGTATCCCGAGCCGATGCCTTCGATGCCGTGGGCGCTGACTTCACCTTGTTTCATGCCGGAAATGAGTCCGACCAACCCAAGTGCAAGCCCCGCCGCGAAGACCATGCCCCCTTGGGTGATGGTGAGTTCAGCGATTTCGGTCAATTTGCCGTTGATGATAAAGAATCCGGCGAAGCCGTAAAGCCCTTGTGTGCCGGGGAGGGCACTGAGCAGCATATAACTACCGAAGGCTTCTTCATTCTTTTTGAGTGCGCCGAGGGTGGCTTTTCCGCCGATCGATACGCCGATGGCCGAGCCAACGCCCGCGAGTCCGATCATTAATCCGATGCCTATATAGGCGAGTACTACTGCTGTGGTCATGATGATTTTTCGGTTTTAAGGTTCTTCAATGGGTTATAGGCCTCACCACCTCCGGAGAAGCCCGCATTTTTGTAAAATTCGACGAAGGTCAAGCGCATGGGGTGCACAAAAGCGCCCAATGTCGCAATGAAAATGTTGAGGCCGTGCCCTACGATGAGCATGACGACAAAGAATATAGGTCCGGCCACGGGATGGCTCCCTAAGATCGATAAGGCAATGTCGTTCACCACGAATCCGAGTATTGAACCCGCCAAGCCCAGCGCAAACAGCCTGATATAGCTCAACAGATCACCAAAGAATCCAGTGATGCCGTAGAGGTCCCACAGTCCTTTTCCGAGCCGGGTAAATACCCCGCCTTTAGGGTCGCTGAAGATCACGATGAGGCCGACTCCGGTCCAGCTGAGGATGGTCTGCACGAGGTCGAACGTCCCGAGGTAGCCCCACCCGAGGCCGGTGAGGAGTAGCATCCACCCGAAGGGTGAAAAGGCATAGGCAAATCCGAATTGGCGCCATTGGTTAATGATCTTGAGGATGAGGCCAAAGAAGATTTGCAAGGCACCGATGATGAGTGCGGCGGTGAAGAGTGCGTCGGCGTTGAGCATGATGGGGCGCAGGGCGATGAGGCCCGGTACATCGGTATCGAAGAGGTTGATGCCGAAGAAAGTCCCGGCGATGATTCCGACCGGAAAGGCCACGGCTTCCAATGCAAGAGCGAGGGCCCACACGCCTTTGTAAGCGGGGGGTATTTTTTTGCGAATAGCCAGCAATACAAGAAACAAAAGGAGCCCGTAGCCGCCATCGCCCAAGCAGAAACCAAAGAAAAGCAGGAAGAAGGGCGCAAAGAAGGGCGTGAGGTCGAGCTCGTGGTAATCGGGCAGGGCAAAGAGTCCGGTGATGGGTTCGAACCACCGTCCGAGTTTTTTATTCTCGAGTTTTACGGGTGGGGCATCGCTGGGCTCGGGCTTGGTGCGTTCGTAATAGTAATCGGCAGCGTCGAGAGCCGCTTCGAGCACCTCGGCCTTTTTGGCCGGAATCCAACCTTTGAGCATCAGGACTTTGCCGAAACCCATGTGTACGAGTTGATCCTTGGCGTTGACCTCTTGAAGTTGGTCTTTTGCCTCGAGATCTTTCCGATCAAGGTGTTCGCGAATGGCGTTTTGCTGGTCAAAAAGGGATTGGCGAAGCATATCGCGCCGCAGGCGCAGATCATTCAATTGATGGGAGACCTCGACTGAGGAACGCTCGGGAAATTCTTCGCGCTGGGCTTTAATGCCCGGGGGGCTCGGGTGATCGCTTGCGACGATGAAGAAGCATTTACGCCCGGTTTCGAAGAGCTGCTCAACGGCGTATTTATTGGACCACTCGGACTTCATTTTTCCGATGCCCGTAGAGAAAAGGTGGAGGTAGAGACCGTGTTCGCGCAAGGCGGCGATCTTTTGGGCGTCGTAGCTTCCGAAGTGGCGCACGTGGAATTCCTCTTCTTCGAGGCGGGGAATCACCTTGACCAGCTGCTTGAGCTCTTCGAGGTATTCGACGAGCAGCTGGATATCAAAATTGGGCAGTGCCGAGGAGTGCTTCAGGGGTTCCTTAGGGACGAGTCGCTCGAACCGATTGCGCTCTTGTTTGAGGTGGAGCTTTACGCTTTTGAGCCGGGCCAAGTGGCCCTCGGGGTCGTGCTTGAGTTTTTTGATGTGCACCACACCCAGGTGCTTCAGCATAGCAAGCAAATGCTCCGCGTCGCGATGAAAGGCTAGGGTTTCATATTTGAGCATCGGTGCGATCATGCTTCCACTTTTCGCGATTTGACGATCTTTTGTGCGGCTTTCGACAGGTTCTCTTTATCCTCCAAAAAGCGTTTGATCTTTTTGATGGCGTCGCGCAGTTCGGGGATTTGCACCTTCTCATACAAGTTCACCTTTTGCGTGGTACGCTTGCGTTCGCGCTCGAGGATGGCGAGTTGACGTTTGGCCAGTTCGAGTTTTACGGTCTCCACGGCTTCGCGCTCGAGGTAGGCATAGACATCCGGATACCAGTGTGGTGCTTCGTGCCAAAGAATTTCTAAAAACTTGAGTTGAACGTCGCGGAAGACCGGTATGGCCACACCGGCGATCTTGCGCATTTCAATGTCGACCGTATCGATCGCTACTCGTTCAATGGGGAATCGACCAATGAGTTCGAGAAGCTCGGTTCCTTCGTCGCGAACGCCTTGGTGTTCCGATTCGGCGGATTTAAGCTGGGCTTTGTGCTTAATAACCTCGGCTCGTAGGGCACTCTCTTTATTCTTCAGTATGGGCAAAGCCCCTTCGCGCACCTTGAGCTGCTTGCCCAGGTCGTTCAGAGAGGTCTTGTTGTACTGAAATTGAAATGCCATTAGCCCTTGTAGTATTTTTCGGTGAATTCAGCTTTGATTCCGAGCTCTTCGACGTTAAAGTACTTGCTGAAAAGCTCCCACGTTTTGTCGAGCATGGATTCAGTGGTCAACTGCACATCAATGCTCAAGATCAATTTCGAGTACTCCCGGGCGAAGTTGAGTGTCCGCTGGTCGTAATCGGTGAGGTCGAACCCGTTTTCGAGTTTGGTACGGGCGTTGGCGGCATCGGCGTAGAGTCGGACCGCGGCGTTCATCACCTGCGGGTGGTCTGATCTGGTTTGCTTACCGATCACCAATTGTTTGAGTCGGCTCAAACTGCGGAACGGGTCTACAATGACCTTGCCCACTTCCACATCCTTCCGCAGGAAGAGCTGCCCTTCCGTAATATAACCGGTATTGTCGGGGATGGCGTGGGTGATGTCGCCCTCGCTGAGTGTGGTCACCGCGACGATGGTGATGGAGCCGCCTTCCGGAAATTGAGCCGCCTTTTCGTACAAACGGGCGAGGTCCGAGTACAGTGACCCGGGCATGGAGTCCTTTGATGGAATCTGGTCCATCCGGTTACTCACGATACTCAGTGCATCGGCGTACAGGGTCATGTCGGTCAACAGTACAAGAACATTCTCGTTTTTTTCAACGGCGAAATACTCGGCGGCGCTGAGGGCCATATCGGGCACCAGCAGTCGCTCGAGGGGCGGGTTCTCGGTCGTGTTCACGAAGCTCACGATCTTGTCGAGCACGCCTTCTTCCTCGAAGAGTTGTTTAAAGTAAAGGTAGTCGTCGTTGGTGAGGCCCATTCCGCCCAAGATGATCTTGTCGGCCTCGGCCCTTAGGGCCACTGTGGCCATCACTTCATTGTACGGCTGGTCGCTGTTGGCGAAAAAAGGGATCTTTTGTCCGGCCACCAAGGTGTTATTGAGGTCGATCCCCGCGATCCCCGTGGCGATCAATTGAAAAGGCTGCTGGCGTCGGACTGGATTTATCGTAGGTCCACCGATCTCGATCTCCCGGCCCATGAGCTCAGGTCCATCGTCGATGGGTTCGCCGTATCCGTTAAAGAACCGACCGATGAGGTCGTCGCCTACTTTTAGGGTGGGTGCCTTGCCCAAAAAAACCGTCTCGGCATCGGTAAACAAACCCTCGGTTCCGCCGAACACCTGCAGGGTAACTTCGCGGTCGATGATCTTGACCACCTGTGCGAGTCGCCCACCCACCAAGGCCAGTTCTTCGTTCCCCACACCATCGGCCTCCAAGGTACAGATGGCCTTGGTCATATTTTTAATAGCGGTATAGTGCTTCGGTAGTTCCATGATCAGGCATTTACGGTTTCGGCGCGTTCGCGAACAGTGGTCTCCATGGCCGCTTTGCGCTCGTTATATTCCTGTGATTCGTAGGCCGTGTAGTTGAGTTGCCTTCCGTCGTTGATCAGCTTTTTAAAAAAGCCCGAAACTTCTTCGAAGTGCTCAAAGGGGAAGTCGCGCCGACAAATATCGAGCACGAGGTCCACCATTTCCATTTGTCGCGCCATGGGCGTCATGGCATCGATATCGTCGAAGGCATCTTGCTGCAGCATTACGAAATCGATCAGCTCGGCGCGCCAAAAATGAACGTGGTATTCGAGCGGCACGCCATCGTCTCCCAGAATATTGATTTGGTCGTTCGATTCACCACCGCGTTGCAGTAGGTTCTTCATTTCCTGAACGGCGTCTGTATAGTGCTCTGAGATATGCTCTTGGGCATAGCGCTGGAACTCGGGATATTCGAGGTATTTCGAATAGCTCATGATGGGGTCGATAGCCGGATAGCGTTTTCCATCGGCCCGCTTTTGCGCCAGCGCGTAAAAACAACGCGTGGCCTTTTTGGTGGACTCCGTCACGGGCTCTTTGAGGTTACCTCCGGCCGGCGATACGGTTCCAATAAAGGTGATGGATCCGTACTCGCCGTTGTGCAGTTGAACGCGACCCGCCCGGGCGTAAAAGTTCGAGATGATCGCCGAGAGGTCCATCGGAAAAGCATCGGGGCCCGGCAGGTCCTCCAAGCGGTTACTCATTTCGCGCAGGGCCTGTGCCCATCGACTAGTCGAGTCGGCCAGCAGCAGTACCTTCATCCCCATTTGGCGGTAGTATTCGCCCAGCGTCATGGCCGTATAAACCGAAGCCTCGCGCGCCGCAACCGGCATGTTCGATGTGTTGGCGATGATGATGGTGCGGTCCATCAGTTTTTTGCCTGTGCGTGGATCGTCGAGCTCCGGAAACTCCTTAAAGATCTCGACCACCTCGTTCGCTCGCTCGCCACAGGCCGCCACGATCACCACATCGGCCTGCGCCTGCTTCGAAATAGCGTGCTGCAACACGGTCTTGCCCGAACCGAACGGGCCCGGAATAAAACCGATCCCACCCTCGAGCATGGGATTCAAGCTATCAATGGTGCGCACACCGGTCTCGAGTAATCGACTCGGTCGTGGCTTATCCTTGAAGCGCTGTAACGGCACCTTTACCGACCAGGTCTGGATCATATTCACCTCGCGCTCTTCGCCCTCGCGCTCCAGCACGGCCACCGTGTCCTCGCCGGTATAACTTCCCTGGGCCGCCACGCTTTTTACCGTCCATTCGCCCTCGAGCGTAAACGGCGCCATGATCTTGTGCGCCAAACCGTTTTCATCGACTTCGCCCAGCCAGCTTCCGGCAACCACTTTTTGGGCGGCCTCAACGGCCGGATGAAAATCCCAATGCGCTGCCGGATCAAAGGCCCTGGACCTTGAACCGCGGTCCAGGAACAAGCCCTCGATCTCTTCGAGGTCGTTCTGCAATCCATCGTAGTTCTTCGACAGCATTCCAGGACCCAGGGTCACCTCGAGCATGGCGCCGGTGAAGGTCACCTCGGTACCCACACGCAATCCGCGCGTGCTATCGAACACCTGCACATAAGCCGTTTTTCCTTTGATCTTGATGACCTCGCCCATGAGCTCGGCGCCCTTGAGGGCAATGCTGCAGATCTCGTTTTGACCAACGGCATTATCGGCCTCTACCATCAGTAGGTTGGCGATGATTCCTTTAATGATTCCGCGCGTTTTCATAAAGTGCTCGGTATTTGATTCACAATGAGTTCTTCGAATTCGCGGACGTATTCAACACCTCGCTCGGCATCGTTTTGTGCCCACTTGGCGAGGTCCAGATACTTCATCAGCCACGTAAACAAACCCTTCATCCCGAAGGGATCGAAAAAAGCCATGTAGTCCAAGAAGTTCCACTTGACCTCGAGCATCTTTTGCTCGCGTTCAAAGGGGTCGGGTTCCTCAAAAAAACTGAGCAACTGGGCCAGTTGCGGGTACTCGGCCTGGATGTCGGCGATCACGAGTTTGTCGTAGCTAAACCGATCGAAATGTCCGCCAGAAAGGTAATGCACCCCGACCTTGGCTTCGATCTTGCGCTCCAAGTAGCCCTTAAAAAAATTCTTGAGGGTTTTATCGGCTACCAGAAAGGCATCGAGCTCGCCGCCCGACAATTCGCTCATGACCCGGTAATAGGTTTCCCAATGATCCTGGATCCGCTGAATATCGCTCTTGCGCTCACCCAATGCGGTCGGAGCCTCCTCGCTAAACGGCGTTCCTGGGGCTCGGTCCTTCTCGAACCACTTGGCGATCTCTTCGCGATCCATATTTCCGCCTTCTATCCACCAGTCCTTCTCCTGCACATGAGCGTTGTAGTTCGTCAAATCCCACTGGAAAAAGAAATGGCGCACGACCTCCGCGTCGCGCCCCTCGGTATACTGATCGAGCAGCGTCCTCAGCTCAGCTGCGGACGGATCCGCAGCGCCTTGAATTTTGAGGGTCGGAAGCCCGCTTATTAGGCCGTAGTACTTCATTCTTCGAGCAAATTCCGGGTTTCAAACTTCAGGAACTGGCTCAGAAATTCGACAAAAGTAGCTTCGTCAAAAACGATCTTATACGCCCCGTCCTCCTCCCGAATAACGAATCCGCCCGCATGTTCACCACCGCCCTGTAGGGTCACACCCTCGGTGAGTATATTGTGTTCTGCGGCCTCAACGGCCGAATGGATAAGTCGGTGCATTTCGTCCGACACTTCGAGCTGCCAGCCGCCGCTTCCGTCGCGGGTGAGCGCTCCGGCTGCTGCCTTGAGAATCTCGCTCATCACCTTCGGATCGCGCAAGCTCTCTTGGGCCGGACGCCGAATCGCCTTTTCGACCAGCATTTCGTGAAGCTGTTTCTTGATCGCATTGGCCGTTTTACGAGTGCTCATGCGGATCTCGGCCAGAACTTTCTTTCGGTAGTTCTCCATTTCCGATTCCGTTTTTTCGATCAGCGCTACGCGTTCCCTTTCGGCGTTGGAGCGAATCTCTGAGGCCCCTTGCCTGGCTTGCTCGAGCAATCGATCGCTCTCTTTCTGCGCCTTCTCAATACCCTCGTGGTAAATCTTGTCGGTAAGTACTTTCAGTCTGTCACTCATGAGAAAATGTCTTTCTTAGACGAAGAAACCCCAATTTCTTCAGAAAAAAAATGAATTTTGTTAGATCGAGGTTAAAAAATACGAGATATGCATTACGAAAAGTTACGAGAAGCGTGTTTGTCCTTGCCCCATGTTACGGAAGATTTCCCCTTTGACCAACACACGCTGGTCATGCGTGTCGGCAACAAGATATTCGCCTTTCTACCGCTCGAGAAAACCCCGGCGCAGATCTCGCTGAAAATGACCCCGGAAAATGTACTCGAAACTCGCGCACAGTACCCTGCCGTTGAGCCGGGCTGGCATTTGAACAAGAAATTCTGGAATCAGGTCATCATGGACGGGTCCATCGACCCGGAGATCATCGGCGGATGGATCAAAGATTCCTACGGCCTCATTTTCGCCAGCCTGCCCAAGAAGGTGCAGGCCGAACTCCAATAAAAACCCCCGCTCAATGGCGGGGTTTTAACAGATTCGTTGGTGTCATTACTCTACGCGCTCCCAGATCGCCTCGGTTTCACTTTCAGTGATCTCGTCCATCATTTCCATGCCCATTTCCCAGGCATCGTCACCGTACATTTCGTCGAAGGCTTCTTCGATATCCCAGTCGTCCATGTCGAACCATGCGTACTTATCGAATGGTATTACCAGCGCAACTTCTCGTCCCGAGCCGGTAAATGAACCCGACCAGCCCGCGAATTCTTTTTCTTCTGCCTTATGCAGGTCACCGATTTCATGAAGGCATCGAATTGATCGCGCTTGCCGTCCTGTATGTCCATGATCCAAACGATTTGCTTGGCGTTGGATTTTCCATCGGAATACGACCATGCATCTTTATAGACCCGGTTCTCTACGTGTCCATATTGAGCAACGTGTGGGGCTACTGATTTGGCCCAGTCTTCCATATGCGCTCCTTCTCCGGGCGCGTCATCGAGGTCCGAAAATATCATCGGCCCCATGCCCCATACGAACCATCCCGCATTTTCCCCGGTGCGGATGTACCACAGAAAACCGGTGTATGGTGCTTCGGTATGATACTTGGCATTGTGTTTTTTAACCGCTTCAATAAAGACCTTCTCGCTGCCGATTTTCGGCCTAATGTAGTTGAGCTCGACCATCATGTACTTGAGTTCGTCACTTTCGCCATCGTCGTCATCTTCCTGTGCCCACATGAACAACGGGGCGAGAAATAGAAATAATAAAGCAATAACTTTTTTCAAAATAAATAGGGTTTGGGTTAATTGGTTATCTTAGTGCTGTGAAGTCACTAGCCAATTATTTTCTGCAGGGTCTGCTGTACCTTGTTCCGATCGGAGTCACCATTTATGTGCTCTACCAAAGTTTTGTGGTACTCGATGGCTGGTTGCCCTTTGAGTATCCGGGTCTTGGGATCCTTTCGCTGTTGGTGGTGGTTACCTTGATCGGCTGGATCGGCTCGTACTTGATCACCCTTCCGGTGGTCTCCTTTCTCGAGAATTTTTTCACCAAGGCGCCCTTGGTGAAGCTCATTTACACTTCCATGAAAGACATGGTTCAAGGCTTGGTGGGGTCCAAAAGGGCGTTTAACAGACCGGTCAGAATAAAACTTTACGAGAACTCCTCTATTGAGCGTCTCGGCTTTGTTACCGAAGACGACTTGAATCGAATAGGGGTCGATAACGACCTTATTGCCGTCTACGTACCCCACAGTTATGCGATCAGCGGCCAGCTCTTTCTCGTGCCGGCCTCCTATATTAAAAAGGTCGACGCGAACTCCACCGATATCATGAAATTCATTGTTTCCGGTGGCGTCACCGAAGTAGAATCAAAAAAAGAAGAATGATCAATCGTTTACTCTCCCTTGTCTTTATCGTTTTAGTTGTCGTTCCTGCCGTTGAGGCAGCCCCCGGCGATACCACGCTTATTACCGCACATCAGGCCGTCGACATGACCTGGTATGGAGATTACGACGAGTGGGTCGAGTTTCCGACCGGTAATTCCTACGGAAAGGTCGTGATGGAATACGAAATGGGCTGTGCCAGCGGTGGCTGTTCCGATTGGGATTATACCACTCAAATCCAAGCGCAATTACCCACCGGTATTTTCGACTCTACCGTGGCCAGCATCGATACGGTCGGTGGAGTCATCGATACTACCTGGAACGTGTTCGAGCTGTTCGATTCGTACGAGCTGGGCAGGGCCATTACGCCGTACGGCGGGTACATGGCGAATGGCCAGCAGGGCTACAACAACAACTGGAGTCATCGCTTTTACTACGATGTTACGGACTATCAGACCTTGCTGCACGATTCGGTCCGCATACGAGCCCATTACAGCGGGTGGTCGAGCGGGTTTTCGGTCACGGTGAAGTTCTACCTGATCGAGGGGGCTCCCCCGCGCGATGTGCTCTCGGTGACGAATTTGGTCAACAGGAGCTTTGGATATCAAAATCAACTCGCGGTGGATACGCTGTACCTGACCCCGCACGATATTGCTATGGATCCGAACATGCAAAGTGCGGCCATGCGGGTGATCACTAGCGGACACGGATTCAACAATAGTGTGTACTGTGCCGAATTCTGCGAGCGGAACTACTACGTGTATGTCGACGGAACCCAGCATGTGGTGCAGTCGATGTGGCGCGATGACTGTGGACTCAATCCCATTTATCCGCAAGGGGGAACCTGGCTGTACGATCGAGCCAATTGGTGTCCTGGAACCAAGGCGACGGGTTATTGGCACGAGTTGACACCTCATGTGACACCAAGTCAAACACACGAAGTGGATTTGGGCATTCAAAACTACAGCTGGACCGGTGCGCAGACGCCGAGCTATACCTTTAGCGCCATACTGTTTCAATACGGGGCGCACAATCGCACCTTGGACGCCGCCATTGAAGAGGTATTGGCGCCGAGCCGTCACGAAGAATTCCGACGAATGAATCCCGTTTGTGGCGATGCAATGATCGAACTTAAAAACTACGGAACCACACCCCTCACCAGCGTACAATTCAATTTTGCCGGTGGAGGCGGTATCCACACCCAAACGTGGACCGGTAACCTAGCCTACGGCGAAAGCGCCATAGTAGAGTTGGGCATTGAGTATACCGGCACGCTGTATCCCTCGTCCTTTTTTGTGGAGATCGTCGACGTGAACGGTCAAGGATTAGACGGAACACCCTGGAACGATCGCCAGGAGCGCAGTATTGATATTGTACCGGACCACACCGGTGACATCTACTTGGAACTGCGCACGAATTTAACAGGCTATCAGACCAGCTGGACCATAGAAGACGTTTATGGCACCGTGTTGTACTCGGGCAACAACCTGTTGAGCAACACGCTTTATCGCGACACGTTTGACCTGACTCCGGGCTGTTATCACTTTAGACTGAACGACAGCGGAAAAAACGGACTGAGTTGGTGGGCCGATAACGAAGGCTCGGGCTATTGCCGTCTGCGATCGTTGGAGGGGGATATATTGAAGGTATTCAAGCCCGATTTTGGAACGCGGCACGATTATGAGTTTACCGTAAGTTCGGGCTTTAGCGTAGCCGAAGAACAATCGATGTGGTTGCAGGTTTATCCAAATCCAACCGCGGATGTGTTTTGGGTCGATTACGCCCTTCCGCGGGCCGATAGGGTCTCCATGAAGATCACCGACCTCCAGGGGCGAGTGGTTGCGGAGGAAACGGTCGAACCTCGCCTGGAGTACCGATGGGAGGTCGACTTGGCGCATCAGCCCGCAGGGCTATATCTACTTCAAGTGACTTCCGGACAGGAGGTTCGCACCGAGAAGATCGTGGTTCAATAAAATTTGTCAATGACACCAGAGGCGTATCGCTATTGTGAGAACTTGTTCGAGTACAAGCGATTCAAAACTCGTGAAGTAAAGATCGGTGAAGTCGGGTTTGGGGGCGATAACCCCATTCGTTTGCAGTCGATGACCACCACCGATACCATGGACACCGAAGGAACGGTGGAGCAGTCGATCCGCATGATCGATGCCGGCTGTGAGCTGGTGCGCATTACGGCACCCGGTAAGCGCGATGCCGAGAATTTACGGCCCATCAAAGAGCAGCTGCGCGAGCGCGGATACACGACGCCGTTAGTGGCCGATATTCATTTTACGCCCAATGCGGCGGAGATCGCGGCCGGAATCGTTGAAAAAGTGCGGGTAAACCCCGGGAACTACGCCGATAAGAAGAAATTTGAGGAGATCGAATACACCGATGAAAGCTACGCAGCCGAACTCGAGCGTATTCGCAAGCGCTTTGAGCCTTTGGTAAAGCTGTGCAAAGAACACGGTACGGCTATGCGCATCGGAACTAACCACGGTTCGCTGAGCGACCGCATTTTGAGTCGCTATGGCGATACGCCAAAAGGCATGGTCGAGTCGGCTATGGAGTTCTTGCGTATTTGCCGCGATCACGAATACCACGACATCGTGCTTAGCATGAAAACGAGTAATCCGCAGGTGATGGTGCAGGCCTACCGCTTGCTCATGCACTACTTCTACAACGAGGGCATGGATTATCCGCTGCATCTCGGTGTTACGGAAGCCGGCGAAGGTGAGGACGGACGCATCAAATCGGCCGTAGGTATCGGCACCCTGCTCGAAGATGGCTTGGGCGATACCATTCGCGTATCGCTGACCGAAGAGCCCGAGGAAGAAATTCCCGTAGCGCGCCGATTGGCCCAACGCTACAACGATAGAGCCGTTCACGAACCTATTGCGCCGTTGAGCGATATTCCTTTTAATCCTTTCGAGTACGAACGCCGTAAAACTCATGCGGTAGGCAATATCGGCGATCACCATGCGCCGGTGGTGTTCGCGGACTTCAGCGAGCGGGAAAAAATTACCGAGGCGACCTTGTTCCCGGGCGGATACACCTACAGCGTGCCGCTCGATAAATGGAACATGGCCGATCAGGCCTGCGATTTTGCCTACGTAGGCGAGTGCGAAGTCGATTTTGAAATTCCCGGAACACTGGGTATCGTGCAGAACGCGCAGTTCTGGCAGATGCGCCCCCGCCACTACGCGCTCTTGACCCCCGAGCAGTATTTGAGCGACCACCCACGCAGTCCGGAAATGAACTTCGTGCGCGCAACGTTGAACGACTTATTCAATGAAGAGCTGATTATGGCCCTACGGGCCGATGCGCACTGTGTCCTCGTGCTCGAGACTTCGAACCGGCATGGCATGGCCGAGCAAAGGAGGGCTTTCTTTGAATTGATGAACCGCCAGGTCGATGTTCCTGTAGTGATCCAACGTGCCTATCGCGCCGTAGGCGTAGAAGATTTTCAGTTGTTTTCGGCTACCGACCTCGGAGCGCTGCTCGTGGACGGCATGGGCGATGGGGTGTGGGTCGAAACCGACGCCCGTCTATCGGCGAAAATGGTGAACGCCACGCTGTTCGGTATTCTACAGGCCACGCGTACGCGCATCAGTAAAACGGAGTACATCAGCTGTCCTAGTTGCGGCCGCACGCTGTTCGATTTGCAAGAAACCACCGCGAAGATACGCGCCCGTACCGATCACTTGAAAGGCGTTAAGATCGGCATCATGGGCTGCATCGTGAATGGCCCAGGCGAAATGGCCGATGCCGACTACGGCTACGTTGGAACGGGTCCCGGCAAGATCACCCTGTACAAAGAAAAGGAGGTCGTGAAGCGCAACATTCCTGCAGAGTGCGCCCTGGATGAGCTCGAGGAGTTGATCAAGGAGCATGGCGATTGGGTGGAACAAAGTTCTTAGGTCTTAGGGTTAAGGTCTCAGTTAGGGTTCCTTGTTGAAAGACCTTTTTCCGACCGTTTTAACAATTGCGGCAAGTATTCGGCATAATTCGGAACATCGATCGTGAAGATCGTCAAGGGATTCGCTGTGCAAATCCAGAATGGTTATGATGGGAATATTTCGATTCAATAAAGGGATTCTCTCGCCTCTTTTGAAGCAATCGCCATTTTGTTGGCAAAGTCTTTTCTGCTTACCGTAGCGGATGCTTCTCGGATATTTGCACCTATACTTGTGGCGGACCTGAAGAATTGATCGGCTACAACGAATTGCCATTTCCGCTTTGCTGAAGCGTATAATATAGTTGCTCGGACGGCGAATGTAAAGGCCTTTTCGCCCACTTTACTTTTAGCCATGAATCAAACTGCCCCATTCCAGAGTTACCTGCAAGAGCGGTCACCTGCTTCTAATTAAAAAAAAGCACTTATTTACCATATTTAGAAGCATCATACAGAGACAGTAGCACACCTAGAAAAGCAATAAGCACAAGTATAGTACCATAACCATTGATAGTGTTAATTATTCTGTTATTATATCCTTTCTCTAGAGACCTCACCTTCTCAGGCTTGTTTTTACTGAAGGCTGTAATACTCCCCATATTTCAGACCAACAATGCGGTTTTGTTAGTTAATAATTGGGTTTGATTAAAGATAGATTCT
>JAGWBA010000052.1 GCA_021296215.1 Flavobacteriales bacterium | reverse complement strand
CTCTTATAAGCCGGCTTTCGATATTTCTTGCTTTTTCATATCACTAAGTTAAGTGACACACTTTTCTGAACAGACTCGACCTATTGATGGAACCACTAGAACTCCGATTTTGATGCGATCTATAATGCTATCCCCGGATTAAAACCCGGGCCAAGGGACTTTCATCCATTATTAAATTCCCATTAACAATTAACGATTAACTTTCTTAATCAACCAAATACATACGAAGAACTAAGAACTCAAAACTAAAACCTAATTGAGGTAGAAATTCTTAAAAACCCCATCTTCTTGTTCGTGGAGCAAGCTTAAGTATTCGATCTGCTTGATCAGAAAACGCTGCTTCTGGTTGAAGCTCATCTTGATCAGGCGATACTTGTCTTCACTCGATAGATTTAAACCGCGTGCAATGGAGTAGAGGTCCACGGTAGGTAAGTAATCGTATCCACGTCTCGTATTTCCGCGCTCTAACTCGAACTCCTTGAAGCGCTCGAGCAATTCTGCTTCGATCGGTTCGCTCACCTGCAAACTGACTGATCGCGCCACTCCACCGGGATATAAACGGTCGTCGAGCTGAGTCTCGATGCTGAGCAATCGAACCACCTCAACGGCCTCGATCAAAATATCGCTTTCGCCACCCGGATAAGTTTTGAGCACCTTTTGGACCTTCACCTTGGTGCCCAGCGTACTCATTTGACCCTCGTCTACGAAGGGGATAACAAAGGTTCGGTCACCCGACAATACATCGTGGAGAAGTTGCTTGTAGCGAGGTTCGAATAAATGCAGATAAGTCTGTTCCCCCGGAAGAAGCATGATGCTCAAAGGAAAGCATGGAATATGTAACTCGTCCTGATCCATACATTAAGAACAACGAAAAAAGTGGATGGTTCGTTTGTCAATGGCCACGTTTATTATTCAAGGCATCGATCATTCCGTTGAAGACGAAATAGTGAAAGGGCATTACGAAGAACCGGTAGAGGCGGCCCATTAGCCCACGAGGCCTAAAGGTCGCGGTCTGATGAAGCTTGTGAACGCCGTCCGTTTCCTTCACCTTCCACTCGAGCCAAGCCTCACCGGGAAGCTTCATTTCGGCATACAGCAGCAGACGAACCCGTTTTTCATCGGCGACCAATACACGCCAAAAATCGAGTGCATCCCCTTCCCAAAGATCTTCAGCACTGCGACGTCCTCGACGCAGCCCAACTCCTCCGACCAGCTTGTCCATGAATCCGCGAATACGCCAGAGAGCACTGCCGTAGTACCATCCGGTATCACCACCGATGCGCCAAATGTTTTGCCGTAACTCCTCAAGTGGAATGTCGACCTTGCGGATGCGGTGATCGAGGAAACACTCGTGTGTGGGAACCTCGATATGCGACTGAAGATCGTCCCTCTCCAAACTACTCGTAATAGCATCTTTCCAGCTGCTCACCACCTAGTTTTGCTTGATCCGCTGAAAGGCCAATTGAACGGCCTCTTTGTAACTCAAACCATCTGTTTGTACACACTTGTCGAGGTCGTTCTCGCGCGCCACCACTTCCACCTTCATCGAATCGACTAGGTTCACCGCCGTTTTGTAGCTGGTTCGCGTTACGAAATACAGCCAGTACGACGATAGCCTGGGGGTCATGACCGGAACGGTGACGATCATCCGACGCATGCCACGTACTTCAGCGCACTCCAGGAGCATTTCTCGATACGTCAGGATGTCCGGACCAGCAATGTCGTAATTCTGGCCGTAGGCCGCCCTCAAACCCAATACGCCGTTGAGGTAGCTCAGCACGTCGCGAATAGCAATGGGCTGGCACCGCGTGTTGAGCCATCGCGGTGCGATCATCACAGGTAGCTTTTCGACGAGGTCGCGAATGATTTCGAAACTCGCACTCCCGCTGCCTACGATGATCCCGGCTCTTAGTGCTGTTAATTTGGCCCTACGGGCCGATGATAGGATCTCCTCCACGTTTCGGCGACTTTGCAAGTGCTCGCTCAGGTCCTCCGCATTGTACATGCCACCGAGGTAAATGATTTGACCA
Source organism: Flavobacteriales bacterium (assembly GCA_021296215.1). NCBI lineage: Bacteria > Pseudomonadati > Bacteroidota > Flavobacteriia > Flavobacteriales > Flavobacteriales bacterium. The sequence continues at coordinate 15,708 of JAGWBA010000052.1, read as the reverse complement.
CAGGTCGTGGAGTCGATATACTCTATAAAGTGATGGGCAGCACGTGCTTCGAGGTCCGAGAAGTCATTCGTGCTGCTGGTCATGCTGTGTACCAAGTAATACGCCGCGTCGAATTCATCGGGCAAATCGAGCCCCGTCATCGGTTCCAGTAAGTCGACCTCGTGCACGTGAACGGCCTCTTCGAGTTTTCGCGTCAGCATCAGTCGATGGCGACTTCGCACGAAACAATACACTTCGTGACCATCCCGAATCAAAAGGTCGAGCAATCGACGACCGATGTAGCCATTTGCACCTGTTAGTACTACCTTCACCCCATCACAACCGCGTTTCGGACACTTAGTTCGATTTTTGAGCGTTCGATAGTTAATAACATTTTGTTCATATCTGGAAATCGAATTTAATTTTTCGATAAATTCCTGTGCATCTCAAATAGCTTTGAGATGCCGTTCTGTGTCACACCACTAAACACTACATAACATGAATAAAACCATGTCTCGACTCGAGTATGCCAAGTTGATCTTGCAGAAGGTCAGTTTCGATGCCCGATTGTTCAGTAAAGAGCTGAAAAAAAGCCTTTCTTGGGTAAGTCATGAAGAAGTCCCCGCTTTGAGGGAATGGGTTATAGCCAATTACAAACACTTGACAGGAGACACTTTGGCCGTGTTTTGATCGAAAGACTGAGTTCCTTACTGAAAGAAGAGCCTCCGGGCTATAAAGCGCAGAGCCTTTTGTCTCTCGGTGATCGCGTTCCTCCCGATGCCGATGAGTTCGATCGACTCAATGCCCGTAAGGCAGGCGTTATGGTGCTCCTGTTCTTGGAATCTGGATCTTGGCATACAGTCCTCATAAATAGGCCAAGTTATCCCGGCACTCATAGCGATCAAATGGCATTTCCGGGCGGAAAACACGAAGAGGGCGACGTAGACTTGCTTCAAACGGCATTGCGCGAAACGCATGAAGAAATCGAATTGCCACCGGACAGAATCGAGCATGTAGGGCCACTATCTCCATTGTATATCCCTCCCAGCAATTTCATGGTGCATCCGTACGTTGGGATGCTGGAAGGCGAGCGCCGATGGATTCCCGAAGTGGCCGAGGTAGCTGAGATCATCGAAATGCCTCTCGAGATCATTGTTGGAACCCAACACGTTAAATCGCATCCTGTACGAACTCGATACGGCAAAATGATGGTTCCCGCTTATGAATTCAACGGTCATATCATCTGGGGGGCTACGGGTATGATGTTGGCAGAGCCCGCTGCCGCAGTAGGGCAGGCCGGATTCGGCAATGCAAACATTTAAAAAGTAATACCTTTGGGCAACTGAACCAATACCCGGGCGATTTGAATTTGCGCCACCTTTTCGTTGATCGATTCGGAAATCCACTGATACTCAAACGATTGATGATCCTCGTTTTTGGGTTGTATACTTATCCACGGTTCAACATCCGAAATAAAACGATCATAAGAGGTTCCGAGATCCTTCACCGTCTTCCTAAAAAAAACGTGCTATTCGTCTCGAACCACCAGACCTATTACGCCGATGTAGCGGCCTTCTTTCACATCTTTTCTTCGGCCCGATGGGGCTTCAAGAACACCATTCGCTACCCATTCTTTTTGCTGAACCCCGTCCTTCACCTGTACTTCGTTGCGGCCAAAGAAACCATGGAGAGTGGCTTATTGCCCCGTATTTTCAAGCTGGCCGGTTCTGTCTCGGTAAAGCGAACTTGGCGCGAAAAAGGACAAGAGATCCAGCGTGAGGTCGATCAAAAGGACCCGGATAATATTTCAAAAGCCCTAGGAGATGGATGGGTCATCACCTTTCCACAGGGCACCACAAAACCCTTTGTAGCGGGCCGAAAGGGAACTGCTCACCTTATTCGGAATACTCGTCCGATCGTAGTCCCGATCACCATCGATGGTTTTCGACGTGCCTTCGACAAAAAAGGGATTCTCCTCAAAGGCCGTAACGTGCAGCTAAAAGTGCAGATTAAAGATCCCTTGGATATCGATTACGAAGCCCCGGTTGAGGATATCCTGGATCAAATCATGCACTCGATTGAGCAAACGCCGGAGTTCAATCTAATGGGGCAAATTGGGGAGCCTAAAGATGAAATCAGCTCCAAACGGGACTCTTGGTACTGAACGGAGATGAACTCTTTTGTACCTTTCCAACGTTATTAAGCCTGTATACGTAGTCCACACTACCTCCTTTGCCGGTCTTAAAACTCTTCAATCATGAAAAAACTACTCATTCTCCTTACACTTTCGGCTTCCACGATATTCATAGGATGTAACAAAGATGAAGAACCAGGCACCGGTACTCTGACCCTTCGCGTCAATTTCGTAGCTCAAAATCAGACTATCGGAACTAATGAGACTTTTGCGTTCAATGGTAACGACCATCAAGTTACTCTCCTGAAAATGTACCTATCTCAGCTGCAATTGGTATGCGATTGCGGCGGCACCAAAGAGCTGAAGGATGTTGTCTTGGTCGATTCCGACGCAGATGCTACCTCTTTTGAGTTTGAGGTTCCCGCTGGTAATTACAGCCAGTTCAAGATGTGGTTGGGCTTGCCCGAAGAACTCAATGAGCTCGATCCCGCCGATGCACAGCATCCCTTGAGCGCTCAGCAAAACATGTATTGGACCTGGGCATCTCGTTACCGTTTCATGATCTACGAAGGGCGAGTCGATAGCACCCAGTCGAATAACTTCGATCATCTATTGGTATACCACGTGGGTACGGACACGCTGTATCGCGAAATTCAAAGCTTCCCGATCGATGTAAAAGTCTCGGATGGTAGCCAACACACCATCGATATCAACTTCGATTTGCAGAACGTACTCTACAATCCGGCCGACCCGATCGACGTTTTTATCGACGATGCCACACACACCATGGATGATATGGACCTCGCTCGTCGGATCACCGAGAACGCCGTTGCCAGCTTTGGCTTAGAATAAGATCGTGTCTCGCGCGGCTCTCATAGTGTTGCTGTTCGCTGTGGTGGCCTGTAGCCGCACCGAAACTCCTAAGTTGAATAGACCCGCGATTCCGGCCGGCTGGCCAGGTATTTCCGCGGTCGATGACAATCCCTGGAACGCCGAACGGGCAGAACTGGGAAAAGAACTCTTCTTTGAACCGCTATTAAGTAATAACCGAAACGTCAGTTGCGCCACCTGTCACCAGCCAGCAACGGCTTGGACGGTCAATGAAGACTTGATCATGGGCACCGAGGGTACGCGCTTCTTTCGCCATCCACCCTCATTGCTGAACGTGGGTTTCTTTACCTCATGGCATTGGGATGGCGGTACAACAAGCCTCGAAAAACAGGTGCTTGCGCCATTAGAGAATCCCGATGAAATGAACATGCGGGCCGATTCTCTAATTCTGCGCCTACGGCGCGATGCGTACTACCGCGATCGGTTCATGTCCGTCTATGGCAAAGAACCGGATATGTATGGAGTAACTCGCTCGCTGGGCGCTTATCAACGCAGCCTCATTAGCGCACGTAGCAAGTGGGATCGAGTAGAGACTGGCAATGAGGCGCTCACTGAAGTTGAGGCTCGTGGACAAGACCTCTTCTTTTCAGATTCCTTGGCTTGTAGTGAATGCCACGTCCCGCCACTCTTTACGGACTTACTATTCCACAATAACGGACGCTGGCAATGGGGCGATTTCGATCCGGGTCGTTCACGAGTTACGCTCGATTCGCTCGATCGTGGTAAATTCAAAACACCGACGCTTCGGAACGTTGCAGTCACAAGACCATATTTTCACGATGGTAGTGCAGTTGATCTAGAATCGGTACTCGTGCATTATGAAAATGGGGGTAACGGCAACCAATTGCAGGATTCGCGTATAAGGAGCTTTCAGCTCAGCCATTCGGACCGCTCGGCGATCCTGACCTTTATCATGACGCTTACCGATACTTCCTCGATGAACGACCCACAGTTAAAGCCTTGATTTGGGTCGATCTTGAACCTTCTCTAATCCTTATTGTTTTAAATGCACTACCCTAAATCTCTGATGGCAGAGATTTTAGCCTTTTTTCACAAGCGGTTGTGAACGAAATTAGGTACAGGCTGTTGAAGGAAACTGAAGATTTTTTTAATTTTATTTAACTAAACTTGAACAAAAGACCTATGGTCACCTACTCCATAAAAGATTTGGAGAAGTTCTCCGGTATCAAAGCGCACACCATTAGGGTGTGGGAACAGCGCTATGGTTTGCTTAATCCTCATAGGACCGATAGCAACATTCGCTATTACGACGAGGATCAGCTGAAGATGCTATTGAACGTTAGTTTGCTCGCAAACAACGGGCACAAGATCTCGAAAATCTCGAAGTACTCTCAGGAAGAGTTCAATGCCGAGGTACACGCGATCTATGCGTGCTTTGAAAACGAAGCCTCAACAGAGGCGCTGAAGGTTAAGATCAATGGTCTGATCATGGCAATGCTGGAGCTTGATGAACTCAAGTTCGAGAAGATCTTTTCAACGAGTTTGCTCAAGAGAGGATTCGAGGGAACCATACTCGAACTGATCTATCCGTTCTTACAACGTATAGGGATCATGTGGCGAACCGGAGAGGTGAGTTGTGCACAGGAGCACTTCATTACGAACCTCATTCGACAAAAAGTACTGGTTGCAATTGACGCTATACCGCTGGCATCAGGCGACAGTGAGAAGTTTCTGCTCTTTTTGCCCGAGTCGGAATTCAACGAGCTATTGACACTGTTGTCTACGTATATCCTAAAGAGTAAAGGGAAGCAGTGCATTTATCTAGGACAGGGTATCCCCTTTCACGACCTCAAGAGCGTTGCGGAGATCACGTCACCACACGCCTTGATGACATTTTTGACCGAGCCTGCTTGCCAAGAGGAATCCCAAGTTTATGTAAATCAATTGGCTGAGGCGTTTCCGTCGAAATCGATAATCATCTCGGGTAACGTGTCTTTCCTTCAAGAACTGAATCGCCCGGGTAATGTGACCATCATCGATAATCTGCGTCACTTGGTCGACGCTATACTGTAATACCAATAAGAAGATTTATCGTTCGCGCATCCGGCGTTGATCAGATTCGTCATCGGGCCAAATGAAGGTGACCTTGTGTGGTTGCCCCATGATGTCCGGAGAAAACCCCGCATCAGCTGAAATGGTAAAGGTGTGTCCGTCCTTGTTCTTGACTTCCCAATTTCGCATGATCTCGTCCTTGAGCTTCATGAAAATGTCATGAAGGTCCTGCAGTCGATCTTGGTCGTCTTCCGGGACTACGATCAAAAACGAAGCTCCGATCATCTCGTCCCGCTCATAACCGTATAATCTGAGGTAGTTCTCATTAACGGCCGAATAGTTACCGTGTTGGTTGGTAACGCAAATGGCCAGAGAGGTTTCTTCAATGATCTGTTCGAAATTCTCAGGACTGTTTTCTAATAGTGCCTTAACTCTTTGAGATTCTCTTAAATCAATCATACTCGTGCTAAAATCGTAGTGATTACGAATCTAAAAAATCGTTCTCAAAGATACATATTATACTTTCGGAAATTAATGAAAGTGTGTAACTATCAGAGAATCAGTCAAAAACAAAATTTGTTTAATGATTTGTTAAATTAGTTACACAATCCATTGTTATTCGGGATGCGTTGTTTAATTTTGAGATGCAAACGTTAAACAAACCTTTCAGCATAATGACAACAGCAGAATTCGGTAACCTCATGGTGGATCACACGCAATTCCTCAAGCGATTGGCCATGAACCTTACCAAGGACGTAGAGGAGGCAAATGACCTTACTCAAGATACTTTTTTAAAGGCCATCGCGAACCAGGATAAATACATGCCGGGAACGAATATCAAAGGTTGGCTGTATACGATCATGCGGAATACGTTCATTAACAAATACCGCAAACAAAAATCGCGTAACACCTTTGTCGATAGCACGGACAACAACTATTTCTTGAATCAGAAAGAGGCGAACAAAGAGTCCAAGACCGACTCGGTAGTGAATCAAAACTACCTTATGGAGCAGATTCAAAGTGTCGACAAAAACTATGTCGATACCTTCATGATGCATTACGAGGGTTACAAGTACGAAGAGATCGCCGAGATCTTGAATATTCCATTGGGAACGGTTAAAAGCCGCATATTCTTGGCTCGCAAGAAGCTCATGGAGAAGCTGAAGGACTACCGCTACTAAGAAACAATGGAAAAGAAAGCGATCGTAATTGGATCTGGCTTTGCCGGTCTTTCCGCAGCCACGCATTTGGCTGAGGCTGGATTTGAGGTGACCGTTCTCGAAAAGAACGAAGGTCCAGGGGGGCGAGCTCGCAGGTTCGAAACGGCCGGGTTCACCTTTGATATGGGGCCAAGCTGGTATTGGATGCCCGATGTGTTTGAACAGTACTTTGAGCATTTCGGTCGCAAAGTATCCGACTACTACGAACTCGACCGGCTCGATCCTTCGTACAGGGTATATTTCGGGAAGGGAGATTTCGTTGATCTATCTGCTCAACTCGAAGATCTTTACGCTTTGTTCGATCGATTAGAGCCGGGAAGCTCGGCTGAGCTAAAGAGTTTTTTGGATGACGCCGCTTACAAATATGAGGTCGGAATCAACGACTTGGTTCGCAAACCCGGCCGCTCGCTGTTGGAGTTTGCCGATTGGCGCGTAGCGAAAGGAGTGGTGCAGCTACAGTTGTTCAGCTCCATCCGGAAAGTCATTCACAAGAAATTCGCGAACCCCAAACTACGCTCGCTGCTCGAGTTCCCCGTTTTGTTCTTGGGTGCAATGCCAAAGGATACCCCGGCCCTATACAGCCTTATGAACTACGCCGACATGGTAGGTGGTACATGGTACCCTAAAGGGGGTATGTATGAGATCGTTCGAGCAATGGTGAAACTAGCCGAAGAGAAAGGGGTGAAGTTCGAATACGATAAGGAGGTTACGCGCATTGCCATACACAAAGGTATGGCGAACCGAGTATATACCATTGAGCAGGCCTATGATGCCGATGTGGTGATTGCCGGTGCGGATTACCACCATGTCGAGCAAAATCTGCTTCCGCCCGAAGGGCGCATGTATTCCGAAAAGTATTGGGACAATAGAAAAATGGCCCCGAGTAGCTTGCTTTTTTACCTCGGCGTCGACAAGCCATTGGACGGTTTGTTACACCATACGCTGTTCTTTGACGAAAGTCTCGACGCGCATGGGAAAGAAATTTACGAGGACCCCAAATGGCCTACGAAGCCATTGTTTTATGTGAGCTGCGTGAGTAAAACGGACCCCCTGAGTGCCCCAGAGGGAATGGAAAACGTGTTCATTTTGATTCCGACCGCGCCCGGCTTGAAGGAGGAAGAGGATACTCGGGAGCACTATTTGAATATCGTATTGGATCGCCTCGAAGAGCATACGGGTCAAAAGATTCGTGAGCACATTGTTTATCAGCGCTCATATGCTCATCGCGACTTCATAGAAGACTATCACGCCTACAAAGGAAACGCATATGGTTTGGCCAACACGCTGGACCAAACAGCGATCCTGAAACCGGCGATGAAAAGTAAAAAAGTCAAAAACCTGTACTTCACAGGACAACTTACTACTCCGGGACCGGGTGTTCCGCCCTCCTTGATCAGTGGACAAGTTGCTGCCGGAGAGGCAATGAAGGATTATAAAATTGCACTCGATGAAACCTTTGTATGATGATGTAAGTCTGCGATGCAGTAAACTCGTGACGCGCTCGTACAGCACGTCCTTTTCGTTGGGTATTCGACTTTTAAGTCAAGAGCTTCACGATCCTATCTATGCCATTTACGGATTCGTTCGATTGGCGGATGAGATCGTGGATACGTTCCACGAATTCGATAAACCCGTACTACTCGAACGATTCCGGAAGGATACGTACCTCGCACTGGATGAGGGAATCAGCTTAAACCCCATTCTAAATAGCTTTCAGGCCGCGGTTCGCCAATACAACATAGAGCGAGAGCTGATCGACGCATTTCTTCATTCCATGGAAATGGATCTCGTGGATCGAGAGTATGACCAAGAGTCTTTTGAGAAGTATATCCTAGGTTCGGCAGAAGTGGTCGGGCTTATGTGCTTGCGCGTTTTCGTGAATGGCGATGAGGAGGAATATCAAAAGCTCAAGCAGCCCGCTATGAAGCTTGGATCGGCCTTTCAGAAGGTAAATTTCTTGCGCGACCTAAAAGCCGATTACGAAAAGCTCGGTCGAAGCTACTTCCCTCACGTTAATCCGGAGCGCTTCGATCACATGAGTAAGCAAGAGATCGAAAAGGATATGGAAGCGGATTTCGCCGAAGCCCTCGACGGCATTAGGAGGTTACCGAGTAAGGCTCGATTTGGCGTTTACCTGGCCTACGTTTACTACACTCGACTTTTCGAGAAGATCCGTAACACGGAACCCATGATGATCCTAAAAGAGCGCGTGCGGATTCCGAACACCAAGAAATACAGCCTCATGTTGGGTAGCTATTTCAAGTACCGAATGAATTTGCTTTGAGAATGGAGGAAGTGATATTGGTAGATGAGTTGTATCGGCCTATCGGCCGGATGGAGAAGATGGAGGCCCATAGAAAAGTTTTGCTGCATAGAGCATTTTCGGTATTCATTCTGAATGACCGTGGAGAACTCATGTTACAACAACGGGCATTCGATAAATACCACAGTGGAGGACTATGGACCAACACCTGCTGTAGTCATCCACGTCCCGATGAACCCACCGTCGTTGCAGGGGAACGCGGGTTGATCGAAGAGATGGGATTTACGACCCCTTTGAAAGAAATATTCCAGTTTACGTATAAGGCCCGGCTCGATAATGAGTTGACCGAGTACGAGTTCGATCACGTCCTATTGGGGCATTATAATGACGAACCGAGATTGAACGAAGAAGAAGCCGTTGATTACCGCCGGGTGGCACTTCCTGCCGTTGAGGCAGAAATCAAAGAACATCCGGAGCAATTTTCGGAATGGTTCAAGATCTGTTTCGAACCCTTTTTCGATCATATGAAAAGGCCGGAACCACAAGAAGAAATATGAAGGTAACCGTACATAGAAAAGCACATTTCAACGCGGCGCATAGGTTGTACAATCCGAATTTCGACGATGCGAAGAATAGGGAGTTGTTTGGCAAGTGTGCTAACGATAACTACCATGGCCACAATTACGAATTGGTAGTGAGTGTGCGCGGTGAGATCGATCCGGATACGGGTTATGTAGTTGATATGAAGGTTTTGAAGGACGTGATCTTGGAGGAGGTTGAAGAGCCTTTCGATCACAAGAACTTAAACCTCGATGTACCCGAGTTTCGGGAAATGAATCCGACCGCTGAACACATCGCCGTGGTCATATGGCGAAAGATCAGAAAGCGGATCGGAGGGGAGTATGAACTTAAAGTGACATTGTATGAAACGCAACGGAACTTCGTTGAGTACGACGGAGACTAACGGATATAACGGAGTGGTTCGGCTGGCCGAAGAGATTTTGACCGTCGTAGAGCCCGAAGATGATTTCATTGGCGATAACCACGTAGGAACGAGTAAAGATACTCCTCTACTTGACGATGCCTTTGAGTTGAGTGATGAAGAAAAGATCGAGCAGATCGCCTTTCATTTCGGAAAGATCATGGACACCTTGGGACTCGATCGTTCCGACGATAGCCTGAAGGGAACGCCCGGCCGCGTAGCCAAGATGTACGTTAAAGAAGTTTTTAGCGATCTCGATCCGGCCAATAAGCCGGACGTTAAGCTATCTGAGAACAAATATGGCTACGACCAAATGCTGGTCGAGAAGAACATCACCCTCCACTCGTATTGCGAGCACCATTTTGTTCCGATCATCGGGAAGGCCCACGTGGCGTACCGTAGTAATGGGCACGTGATCGGACTCAGTAAAATCAACCGCATCGTTCGCTATTACGCAAAACGCCCGCAGGTTCAAGAGCGGTTGACGGAGCAAATCGCCGAAGAACTTAAGCGCGTTCTAAAAACGGATGATGTAGCCGTGGTCATCGATGCCGAGCACATGTGCGTAAGTACGCGCGGAATAGAGGATGTAAACAGTGCAACGGTTACCTCTCATTACAGCGGGGTATTCAAGACCGAGCGCGCTCAACGTGAATTCTTAAGTTATATCGACTGATGTTTGGATTATTCAAATCGGACCCGATCGCGAAACTCGAAAAGCAGTATCGCGCTAAGCTTCAAGAAGCGCGCGATATCCAACGAAAAGGAGACGTGCTGAAAGCGGGTCAAGTAACCGCAGAAGCAGAAGAGATCGGTCGTAAGATCGAGGAACTCAGAAGTAAAAAGTAATGTCGAAGTATTTAGTGACAGGAGGAAGCTCGGGAACAGGACTTCAAGTTGTGAAGGATTTGATCTCCGAGGAGAACGAGGTCTGGGCCGCTAGCCGTTCACAGGGTGGCCTTTCCGAAGTCAGCGGAGTTCGATGGCAATCGTACGACGTCACCGATAAAGAAGCGGAGCTAACGGATTTGCCGGAGGTGTTAGATGGCTTGGTCTATGCACCGGGAACCATTAATCTCAAACCCTTCCACATGATTCGCGAGCAGGTCTTTCGCGACGAAATGAAAGTCAATTTCTTTGGAGCTGTCCGCGTGATACAGAAAGTGCTCGACAAGCTCAAGAAATCTGAGAACGCGGCCATCGTGCTGTTCAGTACAGTGGCCGTGCAAACCGGAATGCCTTTTCACGCCAGTATTGCGGCCGGCAAAGGAGCTATTGAAGGGCTCACACGATCATTGGCCGCCGAATTCGCCCCGAAGATCCGTGTCAACGCCATCGCCTTGAGCTTGATCGATACCCCCTTGGCAGAGCGATTGCTGAACAACGAGAAAAAACGCGAGACGAGTGCTGAGCGGCATCCCCTTGCCCGAGTCGGAGCCACGCAGGATAGCTCCGAAGCGACCCGCTATTTGTTGAGTCCAAAGTCGGGCTGGGTGAGCAGACAAATACTACAAGTCGATGGCGGAATGTCGGCCGTGCGATCCTTATAAGTCATGGAAGAAGTACAGTTTACATCGTATGATTTTGAACAAATGGAGCGGCGATTTCGAGCTCACTTCTTCAATTCGTTAAGTGGTTACAAGAGCGTAAACCTCTGTGGAACCTGCAGCAAGAACGAGAAGTCGAATCTGGCCGTGTTCAATTCCATTTTTCATATCGGTTCAAATCCGCCCTTGCTTGGAATGATCATCAGACCGGCTACGGTTCCCCGGCATACCCTCACGAACATCATTGAGCAAGATCACTACACTTTTAACCACATTCACGAGGATATCGTGAAGCCGGCCCATCAAACCTCGGCTAAATACACGCGCACACAGAGCGAATTCGACCTTTCGGGGTTAACGCCGTTCTTTTCCGACGAACACCTGGCCCCATACGTGGCAGAATCGCGCATCAAGATCGGACTCAAATTTCGTGAGCGCTATAATATTCAAGCCAACCATACCATCATGATCGTGGGTGAGGTGGTAGAGGTGATCGTGCCAAAGGATGTAGTGGGAATCGACGGGTTCATCGATCTCTGCGAAGCGGGCACCGTTGCCGGAAGCGGTTTAGATGCCTACTTGAATACTGACAAGATCACGCGCCTATCCTATGCGCGACCCTACGAAGATCTGCGCGAAATAGAGTATGCCAAAGACAAACAGATACCTTGAGTCGCGTTAATTTCTTCTGGCATCGGCGCGATTTTCGCATAGAGGATAATCATGGGCTGTTTCGGGCCCTGCGGGCCGATGAGCCAATCGTTCCCGTATTCATCTTCGATCGTGAAATACTCGACAAACTCGAAGATAAGGATGACGCTCGGGTGACCTTTATCCACAACGAAGTTCAACGCCTCAAAGCGGAGTACGAAGCGGCCGGATCAACCCTGCTGGTTGCCTACGGTACCCCCGAGGAAATTTGGAAGAAATGGCTAAGCGAATACTCGATCGTCAAGGTTTATGCCAACGGCGATTACGAACCCTACGCGCGTGAACGAGATGCGGCGATAGCCCGGTTATGCAGCGAGCACGAGGTTTCGTTTCAAGCATATAAAGACCATGTGATCTTCGAAATGGACGAGGTGGTAAAGGACAATGGTGACCCTTACGTGGTGTACACGCCGTACAGTAAGGTTTGGAAGAAGCAACTTACGGGCGGACACCTAAGCGGATATCCATCCGAAAACGAGTTGGGCGGACTCTGGAAAACGAATCCGGCGGAACTCCTGAGTTTGGCAGACATGGGCTTCGTGGCAAGCGACCTCCCGATCCCGAGCAGGGCCCTCGACGAGCACATAGTTGAGCATTATTGCGAAACGCGTGACCTGCCCGCCAAGCGCGGCACCACGCGAATGAGCGTCCATCTCCGTTTTGGAACGGTGAGCATCAGGCAGCTTGCTAAGCGAGCTAATGAGCTCAGCGAGAAGTATTTAAACGAGCTTATTTGGCGCGATTTTTATCAGGCCATTATCTATCATTTCCCGGGGGTGGTTGAACAGTCGTTTCGTCCGGAATACGACTTCATTCAATGGGAGAACAACGAAGAGCACTTCGAAAAATGGTGCTCGGGAAACACGGGTTATCCGATCGTCGACGCGGGGATGCGCGAACTGAATTCAACGGGTTTCATGCACAACCGAGTGCGCATGATCGTGGCTTCCTTTTTGACCAAGCACTTGCTCATTGATTGGCGATGGGGCGAAGGTTACTTTGCCCGAAAACTGCTCGATTTCGAGTTGGCTAGCAATAACGGTGGATGGCAGTGGGCCGCCGGGAGTGGAGTGGATGCCTCGCCTTACTTTCGGGTATTCAATCCGGAATTACAAATGAAGAAATTCGACCCCAAACTAGCTTATGTAAAGCAATGGGTCCCCGAATATCAGGAGCTCTCCTACAAGCCCATAGTGGATCATAAATTGGCTCGTGAACGGGCCTTGACTCGATACAAAGAAGGAATCGAACGAGGCCGTTCATAATTCCTTTATACTACAAACGAGCGTTCAACCACTTCAACAAGTCGTTCAGATTGTCCGGATTGATCCCGTGGGGCATTGGGTATTCGTGGTATTCGACCTCAGCACCCCACGATTCGAGCCGTGCTCGACTTTCACGAGCACCTTCAACGGGTAAAACTTGATCCTGCGTACCGTGACTCACGAAAAAGGGTGGAAGTGGGCTTCGTGCCGTAGGCACCGAATCAGACAGGCCGTCCAGTAAATAGGAACTCAGGGCCATGACACCGGCGTACCGTTCGGGATCGGCGAGTGCGAGGCCGTAGCTCATCATGCCGCCTTGGCTGAATCCAAGCAGGAAAAAGCGATCGGTATCGAATTCAAATTCATTGGCCACTTCCGAAATGAACTCCTGTGCTTGCACCACGGCTTTTCGGGCTTGAACGACATCGCGTTTTAGTTTTCCGTCGGGCCCCATTTCGAGCGGCCACCAAGCGTAACCGCCCCAGGGTAGGCGATGCGGTGCTTGAGCGCTGATCACGAGCGCGGTTTCGGGCAGTTCTGCGGCAAATGTGAACAGGTCGTTCATATCGGCTCCGTAGCCGTGCAACATGAGCACGAGCGGCGAATTTTCGATCTTTTTAAGCGGTTCGCGAACGCGATATAGGAGTGACAGTTTAATCATGGATCAAATTTCTTGCGATAGGTCCCAATGTGGATTCCGCCCGCAGGACCCTCAGGGAATTCGAGGTGTTTCTCGATCGAAAACGCACTCGAGCTAAAGGCCATTTCATCGAACGGGATCTCATCGGCGGCAAAGAAAGCGATTTCCGAACTTTCGGGCGTGAGCTCGAAGTGGGGTGAATGTAGCTGCACCAGAAAATGCACGTACACCCGGTTGGCATGCGGCAGGTTGTAAATGGCATGTAGCCGAACGATTGTGCCCGTCGCCTTAGTTTCTTCGTGCAACTCGCGCAGTGCGCCTTCTTCCACGGTTTCGCCGTTTTCGAGGAATCCACTCGGTAAGTTCCACAGCCCTTTCCGCGGCTCTATATTGCGCCGTGCGATCATGATCTTTCCGTCCCAAATAGGCACGCAGCCCACGATCACGCGCGGATTGCTGTAGTGGATGCGCCCGCAATTCCCGCAAACGTGCCGCAACCGATTATCGCCTTCTGGCACAATGAACTCGATTTCCGAAGAACCACAATGCGAACAGTAATTCACCTTTACGATCTTTGAATATTAGTGCCTGCGGCACGATTGGTTTGCTTACGTCGACAAACCTTTACCGTGCTGGCCGGTTGTCATCGAAAATAAGAAACACATGGAACTACGAGGTAAAGTTGGTGTCGTAACCGGAGTAAGTAAGGGAATTGGCCTGGAATTGGTAAAGCAGCTTCTCGATCAAGGTGCTGTAGTCGCAGGGTGGGGGCGAAATGCTCCCGGATTGAATCACGAAAACCTTCATTTTTTCCGCTGTGATGTAGGGTCCGAACAGGAGATACAGTCCGCAGTGAAGCAAACCCTCGATATGCTCGGAAACGAGATAACTTTCTTGGTCAATAACGCCGGATATGGAGTCTACGGAAACATCGAAGAGCAGAACTGGAACGACTGGAAAGGTATGTTCGAAGTGAATGTTATCGGACTGTTCGAAGTAACGCGAAACCTACTCGGAGCACTGAAAGCAACGGGCGAGTCGCATATCGTGAATATAAGCTCCATTGCCGGACTTAACGGTATCAAGGGCTTTAGCGGATACGTGGCTACCAAGCACGCCGTTCGGGGTCTAAGCCACAGTTGGTTTCAGGAATTACGCGACTACGGGATCAAGGTCACGGCCGTTTATCCGGGGAGCGTAAACACGAATTTCTTCGACGACATCGAGGTAATGACAGCGAACGAAAACATGATGCGCCCTCAGGATGTGGCCCTCAGTATCGTGCAACTTCTACAAACTCACCGGAACTACTTGCCCGTAGATTTGGAGATACGTCCGCTCAAGCCAAAGGGTTGATTATGAACATATTCGGTTGAAGGGTCTTTAGCAATACGAAGTAAAAGAGAATATTATGACCTCTATCGACCGACTAAGACTTAAATACGGATTGCTCATTTTCATTGGGCTCACGGCATTTTTCGTGCTAATGAAATTGGCCGGACTCGTGCACGTGCTCGAACTTCGCGTTCTAAATCTGTTCATAGTAGGGGCCGGGATTTATTATGGGATCCGCGAATACAGGCGCCAATACGAACATGGCACCAATTATTTCAACAGTTTTCGGTTCGGTCTTATATCCGGGGCAATTGGAATCATTCCATTCGCCGTGATGATCGTTGCATACCTGGTCGCAAGTCCCGAATTCATGGCTAAAGTGCGGGCATCGGAGATCATGGGGCCCTATTTGAATCCGGTGAATGTTGGCTTTGTATTACTGGCCGAAGGGCTCGGTAGCTCATTCTTGGTCACGTATACAGTAATGCAATACATGAAGTCGGTAGTACCGAAAAAGGTCAGTTGCTACAAATGAACCAACAGGTCACTTCCCAAGCCAAAAAGCTCGATATTCCCCCCGGGCGTCGTACATCGACGCCTGTTTTTGTATGTGTGTGCCCGGCAAGGGCAACGGGTATTAAATGTACCTGATTTTCCAGAGGGTGGGAGTCCCTTGCAGGCGAGTTGGTGAAGCCTGTTAGCAAGCCGCAAGCTGTTTAGCCGAGAGG
>JAGWBA010000051.1 GCA_021296215.1 Flavobacteriales bacterium | reverse complement strand
GCTACAATAAATGCTCAAACAAGGTGGAATGGAACCATGTTCGGTTGGTCTAATGTCCGCAGGGATTTATGTGACTATTATTCACCGGGGTTCCAATCAACCAATCAATTCAACTCAAAGAATTCGACCTTCTCTACATCGATGATTCCTTCCATGACCCAAGTATCGTAATCCTCACGATCCAAACACTGAGGATGACGATTGTTCCACGGTGCCTGTGGGCACTGACGACCCGGAACGATCTCAAGGCAAGAAATGTGTAGTGAACGCCATAAGGTACTGTCGGACCTATACCAATTCAAGGTACTCGACCCGGCTTCATTTAGCACATTGGAGATATCCTTGCTTCTATGCAGAACCCGCACATCACTCTCTCGCTCAGTATTCCAGTAAATGATAACGTTTTCGTCCGGGGCGAATTGAGTTGCGGCCTCAACGGCCGGAATCAAATATACGGTGCCCTCAAAGTCCTCATCGATCCGGATAGTAGCGGTAGGTTTCCATTGGGCCACATAAACACCGGTAAACATAGAGGTAAAAATGAGCACGTTCACCATCAGTGCTACAGAGACGAACTTGAACTTTCGCATGGAAGGAATTAGAAGTAATGCACCTGAGATGCCCAGACCCATTAAAAGTGCTATTCCGGCCATGATCGGACTCATTCCCCAAGACCATTGCTTGGCATAGACAATCCAGCCGATTACCAGAGCCGTTAAGATGAGTGTTCCTGCAATGTGACGCATTGGAGTTCTTTGTTCTAAGTGTTGCGTTTTTAGTTAGGACATGAACCGTGAACCATTAATTAGTTCTTAATTCTGTGTTCATAGACCATAAAATACCTCCCGGATTTTCACAACCCAAGATGCCCGCGAATGCGCTCCTCAAGGTCTGCTAGGGCTTCATCGCCCCATCCGACATGATTATCGATTATAACTCCATTTGAGTCGATCAAGAACATGGTCGGATAACCGCTGACTTGATATTCCTACGGAACCCCTCTCTCGCCCAAAACCACAGGGTAGGTCATTCCTTGTGATTTGACGAATTCAACCATCCGATCTTCTTCGAGTTCGTCAAAGCCATCAAATCCAATTACTGCTAAACCTTTATTTCCGTATTCTTCATGCAAATATTGGAGGTCAGTTATGGCCAATAGACATGGATAACAACTCTTGTAGAAGAAATCAATCAAAATGACCTTAGCCTGTATGTCCGATAGCCTGAGGGAGTCTCCATGAATCAAACTTCCAGCCCAAAGTGGGGCGACAGATCCTGTGTCCAATGGATCCGGTCGTTCGCTCCCTCCGGTGTAAGGTGAAATACGGATGTAGTTCGGAATAGAAGTTGGCTGCCACTTTTTATTTAACTCAGTTACGTTTAAATCATACTCAACCAATTCAAAACTTTGGTATTGAATGGCCGTATCAGCTCCCATTTTAAGGTCGTAGCGATCGGTGTACTTTATAGGTAGTAACGATTCTTTGTCTATCCAAATGGCGAACTCTCGATAAATAGGAGGCATGAACTCCGTTGAGTCGTAATCGTAGGTTCTGCTTACTTGTACGCCGTGAACAGATTGCCCGTTCACCAATGATTCTCCCAAATAAGTGTAGGTAAGTTCATAATTTGTATCAAGCGATTCGTATTCCGGGTAAGGTGATCGACTCTTTTCGGTGAAAGGGGAAAACCGCTCTGGGTTACCCGAATTCATGTCGAGCAATTCAGCCCACTCGTCAACGGTTGTCCGAATACCTATGCTGTCTCTTTCTCTGTAGTATACTTTACTGTCGCCGTTGTACACGTGAGATACCGTAGTTGTGTCACTAAAAATCGATTCGCTTCGAAAGTAAAATCCATATATGGTGTCTTCTTCAATATGTTTGAAGAACATAGTTACTTTTCTGCCTACCGTATCGGTGTCCGTTAATGGTTTCCAGCTAAAATCCATGGCGAAATAGCCCGAATCTACTCTTTCTAAGGCCGCTCTTGAATCGCGTAAGAGTTGTTTGGGGTCTTGTGACTCGTTGCATCCCGAAAGAATAAGAGCGGTTAGTGCGGAAGCCAGAAAGATTCTGTTCATTTGATGTTGGTATTTACCCGACGCCTGAGAAAACGTCTGAGTAGTCCGTTCCCAAAAACAGCAGCCATGATCAACAATGTACCTAAATAAAAGCTCAAATTCATCCGTTCGGCATCGCCAAAAATGAGGAAGGCCAAGATAATTCCATAAACGGGTTCCATGTTGATGGTGAGCACCACGGTATAAGGATTCAGGTATTTCATCACCTGTACCGATACGATGAACGCGTACGCCGTACATACCGTACCGAGCACGAGGAGCCAAACCCAATCCATAGCGGGTGGATCGAACATCTGAGGTGTGAATCGGCCCGAGAGGGCGAGATAAACAGAGATCGCAAGCACGCCGCCGATCATTTCGTAGGTGGTGATAACGGTTGGCCGATGCCTCTTGGTGAACACGCCGTTGAGCACGGCAAAGGCCGCGGCCAAAAAGGCGGAGATAAGCGCCGTAACGATGCCCCATTCGTATCCGGTGGTCACCTCAAAAATGACGGAGATCCCGGCTATGGTGAGGAGTCCGAAAAAGATCTCGCTGAATTGGATGCGCCGTCTGAATATCAGGGGTTCCAGAAAACTCGTGAACAGTGCGCTGGAGCTCAAGCACGCCAGAGTGATGCTCACGTTTGAGATCTTGACGGCGTGGAAAAAGGTGATCCAGTGCGCAGCCGTTATGGCACCGGTGCCGATCATTTGAAGGGCGGGTTTCCAGCCAACGGTTAAGTCGATCTTGCGGATGCGGGTCCAGATATACAGGCTAATGGCCGCGATGAGCATGCGGTGCCAAACGAGTTGTGTGGCGGGCAAGGTGATCAGTTCGCCGAGGATGGCGGTAAAACCCCACACGAATACGACGAAGTGGAGTTGCAACTGACCTTTTATCTCATTCGAGTGCACGGCGGTAAAGGTATAGGGCTAGAATACCGAAGGTAATGTTGGGAATCCAAACGGCCAGCGCCGGCGAAAGGTTTCCGTTCGTAGCAAATGTGGTGCTCACCTGCATAAAGAAGATGTAAACGAAAATAGCCGCGAACCCCAAGGCAATATTCATTCCCAATCCGCCCCGCCGCTTTCGGTAACTAATACTTACGCCGATGAGCGTCAATACATAGGTCGCGATCGGTAGCGAGAACCGACGGTTTCGCTCTACATAGTAGTAGACGAGGTTTTCGGAGCCACGAAACTCTTCTTCGGTGATGAATTTGTTAAGTTCGTTGTAGTCCATGGTTTCGATGGTGTACAACTTGGTCACCAGGTCATCGGGACCGAAATTGAGTACCGTATCCTTCCGGTTTCCGCGCTCCAGCGTCTCTTCCCATCCATTGATCCGGCGTGCGTAGTAGTTTTCGAGCCGCCAAATGTTTTCGGTAGAATCCCACCGCAGAAAATCCGCCAACAGCTTATACCGCAGACTGTCGTTGCTGAATTGCTCCAGCGAAAAGTGGTACCCCGCTTTTTTGGCGGTGTTGAAACTCTCGAGGTAAATATAAGTGTCGGGACCGATTTTGCGGTGCAAATTCCGATAACGGTTGCTACTCGTTCCATTGACGTATGTCCACTCAAAATCGAGCCGCGCTTCATTCGCGTGCGGAATAAAGAAATTGTTCAGATACAAACTTATAACAACCAGTACCGTAGCGGCAATGATGTAGGGGCGAAGCAGGCGGTTAAAGCTTATGCCACCCGCCAGGATGGCGACTATCTCGGTATTTTGTGCGAGTCGACTCGTGAAAATGATCACCGCAACAAAAATGATGAGCGCTGAAAATAGGTTGCCGTAGTAAAAGGCGAAGTTCATATAGTAGTCGAAAAAGATCACCCTCAACGGAATGTCGTGCTTCACGAAATTGTCGACCTTTTCACTCACATCGAACACTATCGCGATGAGCAGGATCATCGAGATCACGAAGAAAAAGGTTCCCAGAAAGCGGAACACGATGTAGCGATCGAGCAGTTTCAATTACAGACAGTTTTCGAGTTTCGGCACCATTTGATCTTTCCAAGATCGGAAATCGCCGGCCAAAATGTGCTTACGGGCCTCCTTTACCAACCACAAATAGAAGGCTAAATTGTGGATACTCGCGATTTGCTTGCCCAAGTACTCGTTACTGTGTATGAGGTGGCGCATATAAGCTTTGCTATACGCCTGATCCACGTAGCTGGTACCGTTCGGATCGAGCGGACTAAAATCATTCGCCCACTTTTTGTTGCGCAGATTAATGATCCCCTCCGAAGTGAAGATCTGCCCGTTGCGAGCATTGCGGGTGGGCATCACACAGTCGAACATATCGATCCCGAGTCCGATGCTTTCCAGAATATTGGCCGGTGTACCTACGCCCATTAAGTAGCGCGGCCTATCGGCCGGAAGAATATCCGTAACGGCATCTGTCATCCCGTACATGTCTTCTTTCGGCTCTCCGACGCTGAGTCCGCCAATGGCATTGGCCTCGCGGTCCATCGAGGCGATGAATTCGGCACTCTGCTTCCGCAGATCGGGATACACGCTACCTTGCACGATCGGAAACAGCGTTTGCTCGTACCCGTACTTTCCCTCTCCTGCATCAAAGTGCTCGCAACAGCGTTTGAGCCAGCGGTGGGTCATGTGCATGCTGCGCTTGGCGTAGTCGTAGTCGCAAGGGTAGGGCGTACACTCGTCGAATGCCATGATGATATCGGCCCCAATGGTCCTCTGCACGTCTACAGCGACCTCTGGACTAAAAAAAAGTTTTCGGCCATCGATGTGGCTCTTAAAATGAACGCCTTCTTCCTTGATCTTGCGGGTATCGGGCAGCGAATAAACTTGATAGCCACCGCTATCCGTCAAAATAGGCTTGTCCCATCCGATGAACTTGTGGAGTCCGCCCGCGGCTTCCAACACCTCCAATCCGGGACGCAAATACAAATGGTAGGTATTGCCCAGAATGATCTGGGCCTCGATATCCTCTGCCAATTCGTGCTGATGCACCCCTTTGACCGTTCCGGCCGTGCCCACCGGCATAAAGATCGGCGTCTCTACCTCGCCGTGCGCCAGTGTCATTTTCCCGGCCCGCGCCTTTGAGGCCGGATCCGTAGCTTCAAGCGTAAACTGCATGGGGGCAAAGGTACTTAATGTGAGTTCTTAGTTCTTAGTTTTGAGTTCTTAGTTTACCAAACGGCTCCGCAATGTCAATAGCTGGGTTAATACGAATATCTCGCGGTTCAGGTAATTTCAATTGGTCCAGAACTTCTAACTTTCCGACTGGGCTTTAAAACCGAGTTACCCAACTAATAACTAAGAATTAAGAACTTCGTTGCTCCCCCTCCTCACCATATCGATCATCATACTAGGGACCTACGATTTCCTCTTCTTCGCGACGCTGCAAAGCGAGCCCCTCGTTCACGAGCCCCAGTCGTGGCCGCAGGTGAGCATCCTCACTTGTGTGAAGGACAATGAAGAAGGTTTGCGGCGCCTCGCGGCGCGATTAGCCACTCAGTCGTACGGGGCCGAAGTGCAGTGGGTGGTGGTCGACGACGGCGATTCGCTCGGTCCGAATTTCGATCCTCGTTTGCCCTATAATTTCACATTGACCATCGTCGTCCTGAAGGACAAAGAGCTTCCCGGAAAAAAAGGGGCTGTATTGGCCGGATGGGAACAGGTGCAGCACGATCTCATTTTATCCATCGATGCCGATTGCGTACCCCGGACCAACCAGTGGATCCGCGAACTCATCCGCCCGCTCACGGGCGGCACCCCGGCGGTGTTGGGTTATGGCGATTACGAAAAGAGGCCCGGCCTGCTCAGCGATCTTATTCAAACCGAAACGGCCCAAACGGCGATGCTGTACCTTTCATCGGCCCGTAGGGCCAAACCTTACATGGCCGTGGGACGCAACTGGGCCTACCGACGGTGGAGCACCATGGCCGACGACTTGCGGGCCGATGCCGATGTCCTGAGCGGCGACGACGATCTGTTGCTACAGCGGCGTAACCTTTCCGACGTTTCGCTTCGCTGGCGCATTCAATCGCATTCCGTGAGCATTGCGCCCGAAACCCGGGCCGAATGGCTCCGCCAAAAAATGCGTCACGCCGAAACAGGCCGCCGGTACGACCCGCGCTCCCTGATCTACCTTGCCCTCTTTCACGGGGCCCAAGTGAGCTTCTGGATCGGTCTCCTCGGCGGCTGCTTTTATAGTCCGTATGTGTTGCTGTCGCTGATGTTGTCGTTGGCCTACGCCATCATGAGCACCCTGCTCCGCTATCCATTTTATAAGGCCATTGGCAAAACAAGCCTGCTCTGGAAACGTTGGTACCTTACGCCGATTCTGCTCGGATTTATGTTTCTTTGGGGCCTCGGGTCCCTTCGCCCGCGAAAAAACTGGAATGCACCAACCTGATTCCCACGAAAACGAGAACGAACTCATCGCCCTGGCCCGGTCGGGCGACGAACAAGCCAAAGCACACTTGGTGCAACGATTCTGGGAGCCTCTTTACCGCCACCTGCAAAGCCGAACCCAGTGCCCGGAAGACGCCGAAGATGCTACCATTATGGCCTTTACCAAAGCATTACAAGGCCTTTCGAGTTACGACGATCAACACGCTTTTTCGACTTGGCTGTTTCGCATCGGTCAAAATAGTCTCACCGATCTGCACCGCGCCCAAAAAGGAGTGGTGGTCAGGTTCGACGACGAACGCATAGGCGATACTTTGCGGTGGGTTTTATTGGGGCGGCCTGCGGCCGGATTATCCCCTGAAGAGGAATTGATAAGAAAACAGCGTCACAGCGCTGTGCGCGAAGTGATAAATCAGCTGAAACCGCATTATCGCCAACTCGTTGAGATGCGCTACCTGCAAGAGCGGTCTTACGAAGAGATCAGCACTGAACTCGATATGCCTCTGGGCAGCCTGAAGGCGAAATTGTCGCGCGCACGTGGACTCCTTGAGAGTATATTTCGATCTTCGTCTTTGTGAAAGCCGAACGCATTTTTCATTATTTCCCGGAAGTCGATAGCGATCAGCACTCAAAGATCGGCCAGCTTTTGGCTCTTTACCTAGAGTGGAACGCCCAGATCAACGTGATCTCGCGCAAGGATACCGAGCACTTTTACGAACGCCACGTGCTGCATTCGCTGGGAATCGCCAAAGTGCTAAAATTCAACCCCGGAGCTAAGGTGCTCGACGTAGGCACGGGTGGGGGCTTCCCGGGAATTCCACTGGCCATTATGTTCCCCGATACCGAGTTTCGATTGGTCGACTCGATCGGTAAAAAGATCAAGGTAGTGAATGCGATCGCCGATGAGTTCGAGCTTGCGAACGTGACCGCCGTGCATCAACGGGCCGAAAAGGTCAAGGATAAATTCGATTTTGTGGTGAGCAGAGCCGTAACCCGCATGGATGCCTTTGTGCCGTGGGTGCGGAAAAAGATTCTGGCCGAAAGCAAACACCAACTAGCCAACGGCATTCTCTACCTCAAAGGCGGCGACCTTAGCGAAGAGCTGGCTCCTTTTCCAAAGGCCACGCTAACGCCCTTGAGCTCCTTTTTTTCCGAGGAGTTCTTTGAAACCAAGCAAGTTGTTCATCTGCCCGTAGGGCATTAAATTAAAGTAAACGGCCTCGAGTTTTTGGAGATTATTCTACATTGTCATCTCCTGACTAACTCATGGGTACATGTTAACCTCCTCCTTTTGGCGCCAACCACTTTCCGTGCTTACCGCCGCTCTCATTCTCCTCACCGCAACATTTAGTGGGTGTACCACACCTGCTGACGATTCCGAAACTTCGGCAAAGTCCGACGATGATTTCAACGGAAAAATCGCCCTCGACATACGCGATTCTGAATCCGATTGGAGTGCTTACACGCCAAAGCGGGCACCCGAAGGCTCGCCCAATATTCTGTTCGTTTTGTACGACGATACCGGGTTGGGAGCTTGGTCGCCCTACGGTGGGCGAATCAATATGCCCACGCTCGATCGATTGGCCGCAAACGGGCTCACCTAAACGCAGTGGCATACTACGGCACTTTGCTCTCCCACGCGTTCAACCATTTTAACGGGTCGCAACCACCACCTCAACGGTATGGCCGCCATTACGGAAACAGCCGACGGTTATCCGGGGTCTAACGGGAATGTGCCCGATGACTGCGCAGCCTTTGCAGAGATCATTCGCGAAAATGGATACAGTACTTTTTGGCCGGGTAAAAACCACAACGTTCCTGAAACGGACGTGGCCCCCGGAGGAAGCAGAGCCAGTTGGCCCACTTCGATCGGATTCGATCGTTTTTATGGCTTCATCGGAGGAGAAACCAATAACTGGTATCCGGATTTCGTTCGCGACAATAGCTTCATAGAGCCCCCTTACGGCCCGGAAGAAGGGTACCACTTGAGTAAGAACCCGGCCGATCAGGCGATCCAAATGTTGCGCGATCAAAAATCGACCAACCCATCAAAGCCATGGTACATGTGGTTTTGCCCCGGAGCGAATCACGCGCCCCATCACGCACCTGAAGAATGTATCGCCAAGTACGAGGGTATGTTCGACGACGGTTACGATGCCTACCGCGATTGGGTAGTCGAGCGCATGATCGAACGCGGCATATTGCCCGAGGGTTCGGTGAATACCGAAATGAACCCGATGCCTGAAGACATGGCTAATCCGGCCGATTACGTTCGCCCGTGGGAATCACTCAACGACGACGAGAAAAAGCTCTTTTCGCGTATGGCCGAGGTTTACGCTGGGTTTTCGGAGTACACCGATGTTCAGATCGGTCGTGTGATCGACTACCTCGAAGAAACGAATCAACTCGAAAATACCATTGTCATTTATGCGGCTGATAACGGCGCCTCCGGTGAAGGGTCACCAAACGGTTCTGTGAATGAGAACAAGTTCTTCAACGGATATCCGGATGAATTAAGCGAGAACCTCAAGTATATGGAAGTGCTGGGCGGCCCCGAGACCTACAACCACTTTCCGACTGGCCGGGCTTCTGCTTTCAGCGCACCTTTCAAGATGTTCAAGCGCTATTCTAATTACGCGGGCGGAACCAATGATCCGCTCGTGATTTCTTGGCTGGCCGGAATCAAGGCACGGGGCGAAATTCGCCACCAGTATCACCACAGTGTAGACACTGTACCGACCCTCCTCGAAGTTTGCGGTATCGATATGCCAGAGGTTTTTAATGGCGTTGAGCACCCCCCCTTTCAGGAGTCTCCATGGCCTATACTTTTGATGCGGAACCCGAGGCTCCAACCCAAAAAGAAACCCAGTACTACACTATGTTGGGAATGCGCGGTATATGGCACAACGGCTGGGAAGCCGTTGCCGTGCATGCTCCTCTGACCGGAAAAGGAAACTTTGACGAAGATGAATGGGAGCTCTATCATGTGGATGTGGACCGCTCGGAGTCAAACAACCTCGCCGAGGAGAATCCAGAGAAACTTCAAGAACTCATTGATCTCTGGTTCGATGAAGCCAAAAAGAATAAAGTATTGCCGTTGGACGATCGCTCCGCTGCTGAGCTGCTCACCACGGAGCGTCCGGCACAAGAGCCACCACGCGAACGATACATTTACTATCTAAATACCTCAGCGGTGCCCGAAGCGGTCGCCGTAAACGTTCGCGGACGCGACTACAAGATTCTTTCCAACGTAGAGCTCGAGTCGGATGCCTCCGGAGTTATTTTTGCCCACGGCTCGCGCTTCGGTGGACATGCCCTCTTTATCAAAGACGGTAAGTTGCACTACACGTACAACTTCCTCGGCATCAAACCCGAACAGCACTTCGTGTCGGACCGGGTGATCGGAGCTGGTGAATTCACGGTCGGAATGGAATTCAAGCGCGATTCCACCGGGGAGTACGGCGAGCATTATGGCTACATGAAGCTCTACATCGATGATGAGGTCGTGGCCGAAGGTCCTATGAAGACTCAGCCGGCGAAATTCACATTATCGGGCGATGGCCTTTGCGTCGGGTACGATAGTGGTGATGCGGTTAGCGAGTACTACCCGACTCCGAGTGAGTTCGAAGGCGGAAAAATACAGTTCGTTGGGGTCACGGTCGAAAGCGAACCTTACCGCAACCTCGAGCTGGAAGCCAAGCGTGTCATGATGTCGCAATAAGCGACATCCGATTCAACCGTGTATGGCCCTTAGGGCCTCAAACACCAAGAACGCAGGCCAAACGATGGCTTTTAAAAATCCGACCACACCGGACCGGAATCCGGTCGCAGCGGGAATGTAATAGATCACGGCCTCTACGAAGCTCAATCCATAAACGGCTGAGTTGGGGCCGTTTTGTTGCACCTTGTCTTTCATGGCAAGTGGTTTTGAGTAAATTTAATCACCTTTGCGAGACTAAAAAATGACCTTCAGCAGCCGCCTGAATTTGATTACATACCCATGAAAAAACTAATTGTTTTTCTCCTTTTGCTTCCGATTTTATGGGTCGGACAATCCGAGCAAGAGCAGATTGAAATCCTCCCTATATACCCGGAGAAAAACCGGGTGATGATCATGCTGGGTCATGTGTTTATTCCCAAGGCTTTGAACTTGGCAGAAGGTCAGGGAAGAGGCGTGGCACTCCCCGTTTGGTCGATCGGTTATAATTATCACCTGCACGAAAAATGGGTCATTGGTTTACACACCGACATCACCGTTCAGAGTTTCGAGGTGGAGCGTGGATCCAAAGAAGCGCAACTCGATCGCTCTTATCCGATCGCCCCGGCGCTCATGGTCGGACATAGAGTTTTGGAGCACGGCACTATTCTGGTCGGTGGCGGATACGAGATCGAATAGCACGAAAACTTTGCCTTGGCGCGGGCCGGAATCGAATGGGGATACGACTTTCTAGAGCAATTCGAAGTCTCCGGCGCCCTCGAATACGACTATCGCTTCGAAGCCTACGACAGCTTCAGTTTCATGTTTGGAATATCGTACCTATGGTAAAAAGATCGGCCGTTTTCATTTTAATCTTTTTTTCAGCCTACGGCTGGATGTGCTGCTCTGCCGGCCCGTCTGATCAAGTTGGATCCGACAAGAGTTGTGTCGGGTGCGATTCAACGGCTCAAAGTCCGCGTTCCGGTATGGTATCCACGGAGCGCGATATATCCGGCTCGTCCGGGGTCATCGATACGTCCGACATGGTCTACATTCCAGGTCAGCTCTTTCGTATGGGAGCCTCCGACAACAAAGGCAGGGCCGATGAGTATCCGTCGCATTGGGTTCGCGTTAACCCCTTTAGGATAGCCAAACACGAAGTCACCAATGCCGAGTTTCGCGCTTTTGTAGAAGCGACTGGCTACGTCACCATTGCCGAGCGCGATGTCGATTGGGAGCAACTCAAAACGCAGGTTCCGCCCGGAACGCCAAAGCCGGCCGATAGTTTGCTCGCTGCCGGATTCCTCGTCTTTGATCCGCACGACCACGAAGTCGACCTCAACGACTACACCTAGTGGTGGGCCTGGCAAACGGGGGCCGATTGGCGTCATCCGCGCGGGCCCGAAAGCTCCATCGACGGCTTCGATGATCATCCCGTGGTACAGGTGTGTTGGTTCGATGCAGTGGCTTATTGCGATTGGGTCGGAGTGCGCTTGCCGACCGAGGCGGAGTGGGAGTGTGCGGCACGTGCGGGTCGTCAAGAGGCTATTTACGCCCGGGGAACGGAGTACGTAGCATCCGGCGAACCGAAGGCCAATGCCTGGTAAGGCGGATTTCCATATGAAAATCGTGCCGAAGACGGATTTGCCTCTACGGCGCCGGTGGGCAGTTTTTCGCCAAACCCTTACGGATTGTACGATATGTCCGGAAATGTATGGGAGTGGTGCTCCGATTGGTACAGTGCCAACGAATACTTGAAACATAAGAGCGACACCCTCATCGACCCGCAGGGTCCGAATAGATTATACGATCCGCGCGATCCCTATGGGAGCAAGCGCAGCCAGCGGGGAGGTAGTTATTTGTGTAACGAAGAGTATTGCAGCAGTTACCGCGTAAGTGCGCTTATGCCCGGATACGAAGATACCGGCATGCCGCATGTGGGGTTCCGCGTGATGGTAAGTGCTACTCGGGGTAAATAGTTTTTCAATTGCTTTTCATATCCACCACCAGCCATCCGTCGCGTGTAGCCTGATCGAGTCCGGCATCGAGGCTTCCGACATGACTGTCGCGGTCATAGGCCCATTCGCGCAGGCTATCGGTGTGGTGAATGTAGACTTGGAGCGATTTATAGGGCGAAGTGGTGCTGTACTGCAGCATAGCGAGGTCACCGTCCGAGTTTCCGACGGACATGATCGGGGTGTGGCCAATGATGTGATAGATCGAAACGACCTTTCCCTCTTTGTCATTCAGGAATTCCAGAGCTCCTGTTCGTCGAATAACCGGACCTGTGGAATCGTTTTCGAAGACCACCTCGGGCCGTGTGCCGACCACTTGTTCTGCCGGAATGCCATAAACTGATTCGGTCCAGGGGCGCATGAAATGGAGTCCGCCCCCGCTCACGATGTAGGTCTTGAATTCATTTGCTCGGAGGTAGTCGAGCAATTCGAGCATGGGTTGATACACCATTTCGGTATACCGCTTTCCGGATTCGGGGTGCCGTGCCGTATCGACCCACGCTTCTACGATCGTTTTAAATTCGGGAGCGGTCATACCGGTGTGTGTGGCGTTGAGCAGAGGGTACAGCGTTTCTAATCCGCCCGCTAGGGCGCCATCCAAATCTTCATAGCCGATTTGGCGAGCTCGGTCGATGGCGAAATAGAGCTGGAAGTACATGGGCTGTTCGCTCCAGAGCGTGCCGTCGTTGTCGAAGGTGGCGATGCGTTCGGCTACCGGCACAAAATCCGGGTTGTTGGGATCGGTGGCGGATTCGACAAATTTGATGATGCGGTCGCGATGGGAGCCTTCAATCCACGAGGGAAGGGGATCATGAGATTCGACGTTAGTGGTTTCACTGCCCTGATCGTTGGGGTCGTTATTGAGCGGGGAGCACTGAGCAAGGAGTGCAACGAGCAATATGAGTGATATAGACTTGTACATGATAGTTCGATAAAAAGCCCGAGTTAACGCTCGGGCTTTTGTTGTATATGGGTTTTGTGTTTTATCGCGCTCCGCCCGAGCTTTGCAGCTGCTCCATCACTTTATCGAGCGAGAAGCTGGCGGCCTTCATGCGCGGTGGATACTCTTCGAAGGTGCCGAGGAATTCTGCGACGATGGCCTGCGCTGGAACCAGCATAAACACGTGGTCGAGAACCCAGTCGTAGTAAGTATTCGAAGTAATTTGGGCGAATTCATAGGGGTCGCGCCGCAAGTTAAAAATCAAGGGTACGCGGAGCGGAGTAAAGGGTTCGGTCCACACTTGCAGCGTTCCTTTGGCGCGTTGTTCCATGAAGATGATCTTCCAGTCTTTGTAACGAAGAGCAGTAAGGTCGCTATCGTCACTGAAATAGAAAAGCTCTTTACGGGGCGACTCCACTTCCTGGGTATTTTTTAAGTGATCCAAGATGTTGTATCCATCGAGGTGTATTTTGTATGAACGCCCATTAGCGGTTTTTCCCTTGAGAAGTTCGTCGGTTACTTTATCGTTTCCGGCGGCAGCGATTAATGTGGGAACCCAATCCATACCCGATACGATTTCGTTGGATATTTGTCCGGCCGGGATATCCTTAGGCCAGCACACCATGGCAGGTACGCGCCAGCCACCTTCCCAGTTGGTATTTTTTTCGCCTCGGAATGGATTCACGCCGGCATCTGGCCATGTGTTCTTGTGTGGTCCATTGTCCGTGCTATACATGACGATTGTGTTGTCCACGATATCGAGTTCCTCGAGTAATTGTAAGAATTTACCCAGGTGCATATCATGTTCCACCATACCATCGCCGTACTCGTTTTGACCAGAGATTCCGCGCATTTCATCTTTGACGTGCGTGCGGAAGTGCATGCGTGTTCTGTTCCACCAAACGAAGAAGGGTTCACCAGCTTCAACCGCCTCCCGAATGAATCGCATGGCTTCTTCAGACGATTCGTCATCGATGGTTTCCATACGCTTCTTGGTCAATGGCCCGGTATCTTCAATGCGACCGTCGGCGTACGAGTGAATGACGCCACGAGGATCGAAATTTTTGCGGAAGTTCGGGTATTCTTCGAGATCCGGATAATCGGGAAGTTCCGGTTCCTCTTCGGCATTAAGGTGATAGAGGTTTCCGAAAAACTCATCGAAGCCGTGATTCGTAGGCAAGTGTTCATCGCGATCGCCGAGGTGGTTCTTGCCGAATTGACCGGTTCGGTAACCAAGCGGTTTCAGCATTTCGGCAATGGTCGGGTCCTCTTCGGAGATGCCTTCTTTGGCTCCGGGTATCCCGACCTTACTGAGTCCGGTGCGGAAAACACTTTGACCCAGAATAAAGCTCGCTCGACCAGCAGTACAGCTTTGTTCGGCATAGTAGTCGGTGAAGATCACACCATCGTCTGCGATCTTGTCGATGTTTGGCGTTCGGTAGCCCACCATGCCCATAGTGTAGGCGCTGATGTTCGATTGACCAATGTCGCCGCCCCACAGGACGAGTATGTTTGGCTGCTTTTGTCCGTAAGCCGCGGTCATGAATAACAAGCTCGCGACTGCGGCCAGTAGCCATGGACGCAGAGAGGAGAGTAGGAAGTGCATACCGTACTTTAAATGGTTTATAAGCACAATTTAGTAGAATTACCTAAATAACAGAGTTACATCCATGTTAATTTAGGAGTTCGCAAAGTACCCTTGAAGTTCATTGAGCTCCCGATAGCGCGATTCGGGCAAGGCCATGAGCTCGGTGTGCGTTCCCTGTTCAATAATTCGGCCTTCTTGCAGTACGAGAATATTATTGGCACTACGGATGGTGCTTAAACGGTGTGCGATCACGAGTGAGGTACGTCCTTTCATGAGCTTTTCGAGAGCATCTTGAACCAATCGTTCCGATTCGCTATCGAGACTACTCGTAGCTTCGTCGAGGACGAGGATGCACGGGTCTTTGAGCACTGCGCGGGCAATGGCGATCCGCTGGCGCTGACCTCCGCTGAGCTGCACTCCGCGTTCCCCGACGATGGTATCTAATCCGTCCGAAAACCGCTCTATGAATTCTAGGGCATTGGCCATTTGCGCAGCCTGTCGAATTTCGTCTTCACTGGCCCCGGGTTTTCCGTACTCGATATTTTCGCGAATAGTTCCGCCAAAGAGCAGTACATCTTGGGGTACCAATGCCATTTGATGACGTAAATCGCTTAAATCGAATTCACTAGCGAGTTTACCGTCAAAGAGAATTTGGCCTTGCTGGGGATGGTAGAACTGATACAGCAGCTGAACAATGGTCGATTTACCCGCGCCGCTGGCTCCAACTAAGGCGATTTGCTGTCCAGGTTCGGCAATGAAACTCAGATCATCGATGACTTTCATATCGGGTCGCGACGGGTAGGCAAGGGTGATGCCCTTAAATTCCACGGCTCCTTTCAATTGAAGGTCTTCGTGTTCCTCTTTGATGTCCTCGGTGGGGTGTTCCAAAATCTCCATCAACTCTTCCGTAGCGCCGATTGCCTTTTGAATCCGAGCGTATACGTCGGCCAATCCGCCGATCGACCCACCGATGAAGACCGAATAGATGACGAAGCTGAAAAGCTCGCCAATGGCTATTTCTCCGGCTTGAACGAGAACGGACCCTCTCCATATCACGGCTACGATGGCTCCGAAAAGTCCTGTAATTATAAAGCTTGAAAAAGCTCCGCGGTAGACACCGCCTTTGATGGCTGTTTTTGCGACTTCATTGGTTTTGACCGTATATCGAGCGATCTCAAAGAATTCATTCGCGAAGGCCTTTACACTCTGAATTCCTTGAAGGGTTTCTTCGACGATGGTATTCGATTCGGCCACTTGTTTTTGGACGTCCTTACTGAACTTTCGAATGAATCGGCCAAAGAATACCGCGATGACCATGATGGCAGGTAAAATAGCCAGCATGAATAAGGTGAGTTTCATACTGGTGATCGCCAACAAGGTGATACCTCCAACAATGATGATCATCTGTCGAATGAATTCGGCCAAGGTAGTGGTGAACGTCTCTTGAAGCAATGCGACGTCTGCCGAAATCCGCGAGTTGAGTTCACCTACGCGCTTTTCGCTGAAGAAACTCATCGGTAATTTGATGAGGTGCTTGTATGTAGCCTGGCGCAAGGCCGCGAGCATTTTTTCGGTAACCCGAACGAAGATGACGATCCTAAAATAGCTGAGAACGGCTTGAGCGACTAAGATAACTATGAGTACAAGGGCTACTTCGTCGATGCGTTCAACGAATTCCGTACTCGCACTATCTACGAGGTCTCCGAGGTATTTCGGGAAGGCCAGTGAAGCTAGACTCGACCCCAGCAAAAAGAGGAGTCCGATCCCGAACTCGACCCGGTGTGGTCTTAAGTATACGAGCAATTTTTTGGCCTTCTTCCAGGAGCCGGCCATGCTCGTTTTCTTAGGCTTGTCCTTGCTCATTTCTTGTTTTTGTCCTGGAAGTCCAGACTCTTAACCCCTAGTGTCTTCAGCAACCGCTTACCCCGAATCTTGGCAAACTCCTTTAAGTTGGTCACGACCTTGCGGATCGGAGAATCATCGGGTCGTGAGCGAAACTGAGAATCGCGATACACGAAGTTTTCAGGGATGGGGGTGTAGAAATAGGTGTAAAAGCTTTTGCGTGTTTCGCCTTCAGGTACGTTAATTCGTCCATAGCCATGGGGAGAATTGTTGTCCGTTTCAAAGATCACAGCTCTGTTGAAACTCGGAGCGTACTTGTGGTACATCTCCTTCATGCCCTTGTCCCAAAGTTCTAGATGACCACCGTACTCGTCTTTCCAATTCTTGTTCAAGTAAATCAACAGGTTGATCCTGCGCCAGAGCCCTTTTTCCGGATTCATGTTTACGTCTACGTGAACATCGACATAACTTCCGTTAGTGCCTTGGTGAACGCCTGAGCCCAGTGCGTCGGTGGTCGTATGCAATTCGTCGATGCCGGTAATGCGGCTCATATAGGCACAGAAATCATCGCTCTTGATGAACTCGCGCAGTTCGCTGAACGCAGGGTGAAATCGATCGAAGTGGTAGTCTTCGGCCTTGTCTTCATTCAAACTTTTCCGGCGGACCTTAAGGTCGGTCATGCTCGGAAAGTTACCGTAGAGTTGGTCGGCCAGTTCCTCGTTCAAGAATCCGTCCAAGGCCAAATGCCGACAGGGCTCCGCAGTGTCGAAATCGCGTTTCAGCTGCTTTTCAGCTGCCTCGCCCCAGTATTTATCGTTGATCAAGCCCATAGTTTAGTGTTGAAGCACAAAGGTAAGGTTTAATGGATACAAGCCATAGGCCGTGAGCCGTGAGCTATGAGCCGAAAGAGTTCATTTTATTAGATAAAGTGAATTTTGACTGCGCCAAAGTGAACTCGCTCTAAGCGATTATATGGTTATCGACTCCGATAGGATTACACTGGGGCGTAGCCCCGATGAACTCGCGACCAAGCGAATTTGATTCCTCCCCCTCCCCCGCCAGTACTGGACAATGATTTGCTTCGCGAGTTAATTTCGGCTAAGTCGAAGTACATTTGCTCTTCGAACGAGTAAATGGCCATTGAATTCGGGAGGAATATACTCGCGCAAGGCGCGAATTCACCTAAACCTTGCCAATATTCACAAGGATTCAGCCCCAACCCCCGCCAGCGGGGGGCATTTACTCCCAATAACCATTAACTATTTTATCAACCAATCAACCAATCAACCAATCAATCAACCTTCAGTAAGAACGAATAAAGAATTCAAAAGGCTTAAGACCGGAACAATTGGATAGATTTGTTCTGTAATGCCTGTAAAATATAGCAAACTCAGCGATTACAAAA
>JAGWBA010000050.1 GCA_021296215.1 Flavobacteriales bacterium | reverse complement strand
AAGGTAAACCAATAACTATCTTTGAATATCAAAAACCGTAACCAAAACGGTCAACTCTTATCAGGGAAGGTCAGGGTTTTATCGACACTTCGCCGCCATGCGCAATGTTGGACAATGCGAACTAAACACTTAAAACTAAGAACTAAAAACTCATCTTTGCGAAATGTCCCCAACTCTGGTCATCAGCTTACTTCTCGCCTATTTTGCAGTCCTTATCGGCATTTCGCGACTGACCGGTCGACGCGATGACAACAGCACTTTTTTCCTCGGAAACCGCACCTCACCTTGGTATGTCGTGGCCTTTGGAATGATCGGCGCGTCGCTCAGCGGGGTTACCTTTATTTCGGTCCCCGGCTGGGTCGAAGGCAGTCAACTCAGTTACATGCAAATGGTGCTGGGCTATCTCGTAGGCTACGCGGTGATCGCGCAAATTCTGTTGCCGCTGTATTATCGATTGCAACTGACTTCTATTTATACCTATCTCGACCAGCGCTTCGGATTCTGGAGCTATAAAACAGGGGCCTTTTTCTTTCTGGTCTCTCGAATCATTGGGGCGGCATTGCGCTTATTCGTAGTAGCTACAGTGCTTCAGATCGCGCTTTTCGACGCCTATAACGTGCCCTTCGAGGTCACCGTGATCGTTACGATCGTACTGATCTGGATATACACCTTCCGCAGTGGTATCAAAACCATTATCTGGACCGATACGCTTCAGACGGCCTTTATGCTACTCGCTGTGGCGGTCACTCTAATTCTACTCGCGAAGCATTGGAATTACGGATTTGGCGAGCTCATTTCGGCGGTCGACAGCGACCCCAATAGCCGCATTTTTTTCTTCGACGACTGGAAAGACTCGCGCCACTTCGTCAAGCGTTTCCTCGCCGGGGCCTTTATTACCATCGTCATGACCGGACTCGATCAGGACATGATGCAAAAGAACCTCAGCTGCCGCTCGCTGGCCGATGCGCAAAAGAACATGTACTGGTTCAGCGCCATCCTGGTCTTCGTAAACTTGATGTTCTTATCGCTGGGAGTACTCCTGTACCAATTCGCGGCCGAGCTCGGCGTCGAGGCTACGGGCGACGAACTGTTTCCGACCATCGCCACCTCGGGCACCCTGGGCCTTACCGTAGGCATCTTCTTTTTGCTCGGGCTCATTGCCGCGGCGTATTCCAGTGCCGATTCCGCGCTCACATCGCTCACCACCAGCTTCAGTGTCGATTTCTTGAACATAGATGAGTATCCTGCCGAGAGGCAGCCAAAAACCCGCAAAATGGTACACGTAGGGTTCTCGGTGATCTTGGTCATCGTGATCCTGATCTTTAAGCAGATCAACGACCAAAGTGTGATCGCCGCGGTATTCACGGCGGCCGGCTACACGTACGGACCACTGCTCGGGCTTTACGCCTTCGGGCTCTTTACCAAGCGCAGCGTCCGCGACAAATGGGTGCCCGCTGTGGCCACCGCCTCACCCGTACTTTGCTACGCGCTCAATGCCACCGCGACCGACTGGTTCGGATTCGCATTCGGCTTCGAACTCTTGATTATCAACGGCGGTTTAACGTTCTTGGGCCTCCTCGGACTCAGCAACCGCGTAAAAAAAAAACTATGAAACGAACTTTATTCCTTTGCGCCGTTTTCGGCCTCGCGGCCGGATGCGCAACTAGCCCGGAAAATACATCATCAGACATGGCAGCACCAATAGCGAAGAAAATTGAAAAGGAACTCACCATTCATGGCGACACCCGTATCGATCCATACTATTGGCTCAATCAGCGCGAAGACCCGGAGGTCATTGCTTATCTCGAAGCTGAGAACGCCTACACGGCGGAGCTGATGAAGGGCACCGAAGGGCTGCAAGAGACCCTCTACGACGAGATCGTGGCGCGTATTCCCAAGACCGATGAGTCGGTTCCGTATTTCTTGAATGGCTATTGGTACTACACCCGTTTCGTTGAAGGGGGAGAGTATCCTATCTATTGCCGTAAAGAAGAATCGCTGGATGCAGAAGAAGAGATTATACTTAACGTCAACGAAATGGCCGAAGGGCATGACTATTATCAGGTGGTCGGACTCTCCATTTCGCCCGATAACAAGATTCTTAGCTACGGCGTCGATACCGTGAGCCGACGAATTTATACCGTGCATTTCAAGAATCTCGAGACCGGTGAAGATCTAGAGAATGCTATTCCGAATACCACGGGGCGCGCTGTGTGGGCCGCAGACAACAAACACACTTTTTACAGCGTAAAGGACGAAAGCCTGCGCAGCTACAAGATCTTCCGACACCAGCTTGGTACGTCGGCCGATGCCGATGTCGAGATCTTCCATGAGAACGACCCGACCTTCAACACCTTCGTGTACACGACCAAGTCAAAAGAATACATCGTTATCGGAAGTGCTTCTACCGTTTCCAACGAATATCGCATTTTGTCCGCTGATGACCCAACGGGTGAGTTCCGCGTGCTGCAGCCACGCGAACGCGATCTCGAGTTCAGCATGGCGCACTACGGCAATTATTTCTACATCCTAACCAACTGGAACGCGAAGAACTTCCGTCTCATGCGTACTCGTGTCGATCAAGGCGCCAAGGATACTTGGGAAGAGGTGATTCCACACCGAGAAGAGACCCTGCTCGAGGGCATTGAGATCTTCAACGACTTTTTGGTGGTAGAAGAGCGCACGGCCGGACTCAATCAGATTCAGGTTCGCCCGTGGGAAGGTGAGCCGCATTACATTCAATTCGATAGTGAGACCTATACGGCCGGAATCGGTAATAACCCGGAGTTTGATTCGCAAACCTTACGCTTTGGCTATGGTAGCATGACCACACCAAGCAGCGTGATCGACTACGACATGGCGACCCGCGTGCGCGAAGTGAAAAAGGAGCAAGAGGTGCTTGGCGATTTCGATAAAAACAAC
Organism: Flavobacteriales bacterium; assembly: GCA_021296215.1. NCBI lineage: Bacteria > Pseudomonadati > Bacteroidota > Flavobacteriia > Flavobacteriales > Flavobacteriales bacterium. The sequence continues at coordinate 15,071 of JAGWBA010000050.1, read as the reverse complement.
TACGCCGAAGAGCGCATCTGGGCCACGGCCGACGATGGCACTAAGATCCCCATGTCGGTGGTTTACCGAAAAGGCATGGAAAAGAATGGAGCTAATCCGACCATGATCTACGGGTACGGATCGTACGGAGCTACCATCGATCCGGGATTCAGCTACAGCCGTTTGTCGCTGCTCGATCGAGGATTTGTATTCGCCATTGCGCACATTCGCGGCGGACAATACATGGGACGCGATTGGTATGAGAATGGCAAGATGCTCACGAAAAAGAACACCTTTACGGACTTCGTATCGTGCAGTAAGCACCTCATTGATGAAGGATACACCAGTCCGGAGCACTTGTATGCGATGGGTGGCTCCGCGGGCGGACTCCTCATGGGTGCCGTGATCAATTTGTCTCCGGAAACCTACAACGGTGTCATTGCCGCCGTACCATTTGTCGACGTCGTAACGACTATGCTCGACGAAAGCATTCCACTCACGACCGGCGAGTACGATGAGTGGGGGAACCCCAACGAAAAAGAGTATTACGACTACATCCTCAGCTACTCGCCTTACGATCAGGTCGAAGCTGAGGATTACCCCAATATGCTCGTTACGACTGGCCTGCACGATAGCCAGGTGCAGTATTGGGAGCCGGCCAAATGGGTGGCGAAGTTGCGCGACCTCAAGACCGACGATAACCGACTGCTGCTGCATACCAATATGGAGGCCGGGCATAGCGGAGCATCAGGGCGTTTCCAGCGATTCAAGGAAACCGCACTCGAATACGCCTTCATTTTAGACCTTGAGAATATTCAAGAATAGCGGCTTGGTTTTTGTGGCTTTTGCCGCATGAACCTAGGACAATCGCTACAGCCTACAGGACTTCAACTCGATTTGTGGTCAGTGCTTATGTCCAAAATGACGAAAGACATCCTTGTGATTCTGTTTTTGGGGCTGGCCCCGCATCTGGCCGCAGGCCAAAGCATTAAAATACTCGACGCTCAGAGTCTCGAAGCTATTCAGAATGCCTATGTGTATTCCGATTCGGTATCGGCGGTCAGTGATTTTAGGGGGGGGGTTCCTTACAGGCTTTTTGAGGATAGCACCCTCTCGGGCGGATTGGATATTCTGATTGCGGTTCAACATGCCAGCTATCAAATGAAGTCATTGACATTGGAACAAGTAAAAGCGGCCGGATTCAAGATCTATCTCGAGGAAAGTAAATTGAATCTTGATGAGGTGGTTTTATCGGCGAATCGATGGGAGCAGGACAAGCACGATATCCCGATCAAGATCGAACAGATCTCGCTCAAAGAAACGCGTCTGCAAAACCCGCAAACTGCTGCGGATATGATCGGATCGAGCGGTGAGGTGTACATTCAAAAAAGTCAAATGGGCGGGGGTTCGCCAATGATCAGAGGGTTCAGTACCAACCGAGTTTTGCTCGTAGTCGACGGAGTGCGAATGAACACCGCTATCTTTAGAGAGGGAAATGTGCAAAATGTGATCGCTTTAGACCCCTTCGCCACGCAGAACACCGAAGTGATCTTTGGGCCTGGTTCGGTAATCTATGGCTCCGATGCTATAGGTGGGGTAATGGACTTTCATACACTCGAAGCGGGTACCTCACCAAATGAATTGGCCTATTTGTACGGTCATGGGGCCTATAGGTTTTCTTCGGCCAACTACGAGCATACCTTCCACGGCGATATACGGCTAAAGAACGATCACTGGGGATTCGTAACGAGTTTCACCCAAAGTAAATTCGGCGATCTGCGCATGGGTTCGCAAGGATCGGATGTGCTTCTAAGGCCTACCTATCAGGGGCGAATAAACGGGGTAGATACGGTGCTTACAAACAGTGATCCCCAGCGTCAGGTGCAATCAGGGTATGAGCAATGGAACTTTATGCAAAAGTTGATCTACGAACCCGGCGAGGATTGGGACTTGACCTATTCTTTTCACTACTCCGAGTCGAGCGATGTTCCCCGTTTCGACAGACTCATTGAAACTGAGGAAGACGATACTTTTACGAGCGCCGAATGGTATTACGGCCCACAGCGGTGGATCATGCATCACCTAAAGGCCCGGTTGAAAAAGTCAACGGTGATCTACGATGAAGCCCGCTTCACTGCTGCATATCAGCATTTCGAGGAAAGTCGGCACGATAGAAAGTGGAACCGCGATGTTCGTCGTGAGCGATTTGAAGAAGTAAATGCTTACTCGCTGAACGCGGATTTCGAAAAGAGCCTGAGCGAACGCCATCAGCTGTACTACGGGGGTGAATATGTCTTTAACCGCGTGGGATCCACAGGACGCGGAATTAATATTGAGACGAATGAAGTGACTCCGGTGAACTCCAGGTATCCGAAAGGCTCGAGTTGGAAAACGGGAGCTCTCTATTCCAGTTTGGAGTACACTCCAAGCGAGCGATTGACCCTTTTAACCGGATTGCGTATCAACTACGTTGGTCTGTATGCGGAGTTCGATACTGCCGCTTACCCTTTTCCGTTTTCTCAGCTTGAACTGAACAACAACGCTTGGAATGGAAGCTTCGGAATCGCGTTCAGGCCGAATGAATTGTGGCAGTTCAATGCGAATGTCTCGAGTGGGTTCCGGGCTCCGAATATCGATGATACGGGCAAGTTCTTCGATTCGGGTCATGGTGTGGTCATTGTGCCGAATACCGAGCTGCGACCCGAATATGCGTACAACTTCGATTTTATCGTTTCGCGAAAGATCGCGCAGAAGTGGAAGGTGGAGGCCGCGGCGTTCTTCACCTTTTTGGACGATGCTATGGTACGCGATGAATTCACCTTTAACAGTCAAGACAGCATCCTTTACGATGGAAAACTCAGTAAGGTATTTGCACTGCAAAATGCGGAATCGGCAACGGTTTATGGATTTCAGCTTGGTTTACTGGGAGATCTAAATAGGCATTGGTCGATCGAAGTGCACTACAATTATACGCGGGGCGAAACAAAGAATGGCGATGCGCTGAGGCATGTGGCCCCCACCTTCGGTGATTTTCATGCGGTATACCAAGCAAAGCGTTTCAAAGGAGATTTGTACGCCATGTTCAACGGCGAAATGCCTTGGGAACGACTTGCGCCAAGTGAACTGGAAAAGGCGAGTATTTATCAGTTCGATGAAAACGGAAATCTGCACAGTCCCAGTTGGTACACATTGAATTTCAAGGCTTTTTATCAGATTCATCCGCGTGTTCAGCTCAACGCCGGGGTTGAGAATATCTTTGACCTCCGTTATCGCACCTACAGCTCCGGTATCGTAGCTCCCGGTCGAAATCTAATAGCGGCCTTGCGGGTCGATTTTTAATCCGAAACGATTTCTACTTCTGCATTTCGAAAGGTTTAGTATTTTCGGACAAATTGATCGTATGTCCGCTCTTTCCAAGTCGACCCTTTGGATCCTGATATCGTGGTTTGCCATAAACGCCTTGCAGGCGGCAACCACCGGGCTCATGAATGACGAAACCTATTATTGGGTATACAGTCAGTTTCCGGATTGGGGATATCTCGATCATCCGCCGGCCATTATGGTGATGATCTGGCTCGGAGAGCTGATTGGGCATCACCCCTTTACCACTCGTTTATTGACCGTCGTGATGTCGACGGGAACCCTGGCCATCGTGCTGAAGCTGCTCCCCGGAAAGTCCATCGATCATAAGGTCTTCGTTCCATTGTACTTGAGCTTGCCACTCTTACATGTATTCGGATTCATCACCGTGCCCGATGCACCCCTGATGTTCTTTACGGCATTGTTTTTCTTAGCGCTCCTGAACTTTCTCAAGCGAAACGATTGGTCCGGTGCGCTTTGGCTACTCATTGCCGTTACAGGTATGATCTATGCCAAGTATCACGCCGTGCTGGTGATCGGCTTCACCCTCATCGCCTTACCGCGATTGCTCGCGAACCGCAAGTTCTACCTGATCGCCTTAGGTGCCGCGCTTCTGTACTTGCCGCATATTCTTTGGCAAATTCAGTACGATTACCCGAGTGTTCAGTACCATTTGTTCGATAGAGCGGATGTGCCTTACGAATTCGGCTTCACCTCGGGCTATGTGCTCACCCAATTACTGGTCTTGGGGCCCGTGAGTTTTTGGCTCGTGATCAGAGCAGCCATTCACTTCCTTACCCGATTCCCCGCTCGTCCACGCGACCCGCACCAGCGATTCATTAGGGTAATGCAGGTACAATTCTGGGGGTTCTTGGGATTCTTTTTACTCATGAGTTTTCGCGGTCTGGTCGAGAAGAATTGGACTGCTCCAATGGCAATTCCGGCTATTTACCTTACCTACACCTACCTCGTCCGCGATGCGTTGACGAAACTGAAAAGGGTGGGAATCTACTCGTTCTTAGGGTCACTGGTATTGGTCATACTCCTACGGCTGGTGGTGGTGGTGCCCATGGGGGAATTCTCGTACAACGGACAGTTGCGTGAGTTCCACTATAACCACGTTTGGGCCCACGAGGTGAGAGATCATTTTGGCAACACTCCGGTCGTGTTTTACGATGGGTACAAACACCCGAGCGTTTACTGGTACAATACGGGAATCCCATCCCATGCCGAAAGCAGCATCAACTACCGATTAACGCAGTTCGATTATTGGCCCAATGATACGCTGCACTGGGGCAAGCGCGTGGCCTGGATCGGAGACATACCCAAAAAGCACAAGCGGGTCATCGAGCACTCGTCGGGTGAACAGACCGCCTACATGATCGATTCCGCGTATTTTTCTCTTAATACCCTACGGGTAGATGCGGACCTTCCCACGACATGGTCGTCCGGCGAACCTGGGCGGTTCAGGGTTACGGTTTTCAACAGAAGTGAGGATACGGTCGTATTTCCGAAGAGCTACCCATTTTATTTAAGTGCCAGTTTTAAGCAGGGTAAATCGTTGATCGACACCTTGAAACTCCACCGGATCGAAAAGCTTCTTTGGGCTCCCGGTGAGGTTAAAACGTATAACCTTGAGTTGAACGAATGGCCCGAGCCCGGGAATCACCTGTTCAGGCTGAGCTTACAGAAAGGACACTTTTGGCCGGGACTAAACGGAAGGGCCGGAGAAATAGAGATCGTGGAATGACCGTCGAATTGATTCTACAAGGTGCATTACTTGGTTTGCTCTTGGCTTTTTTAATTGGCCCGGTATTCTTCGTGTTGCTCGATACCAGCATTTCCCAAGGTCCATTGGCGGCGGCCATTCTCGACCTCGGAATTCTCACCAGTGACTTTTGTTGTTTGATCGCCGCGTACCTGGCCTCGCGTCAACTTGAACACCTGGTTCAGGGAAATCCGTGGTTCTTCATTATTGGCGGAGCAGCCATCGTGGTATACGGGGTCTATTTATTCGTAAAGCCCTTCAAGTATCAGCGTCCTACTGTAATCCACGTTCCCAGTACGCGTAAGATGTTTGCCCTATTTACCAAAGGGTTCCTGCTCAACATCGTGAATCCTGGGGTTATCCTTTTCTGGGTTACCGTAGTGCTGCTGGTAGGAAGTCGGTACGATCTTCAAGTCCGCACCCTGATCCTTCATTTTGGAGCCACCTTCGTTTTCTTCATCCTTCCCGATATCTTCAAGATCCTCGGAGCCGAACGGCTTAAAAAGATCGCTCGTCCTCGACAGGTATTTCATTTTCAGCGCGCCCTAGCGGGCGGATTAATACTCTGGGGGCTGCTGGTGTTCCTGCGCGGGATATGGTGATGTTCATCGTGCCGTAGGCACAGAGATCACCGCGCCAGAAAACGACCGATGAGGTAGAGCAGCGGGAAGAATCCCAAGCAAAAAAGGACCGTTATGATCTTGTAGATCGGGGTTTCCTTGAACTCGCGCACGATGCCTCTTTCCGCCTTGTCGAAATACGGTTTCAGGTAGTTTCGGTAAATCTGCGAACCAAAGCACCTTTTGAAGAGCGCATCGCTCAGAGAAAAGGCCGCCACGCCGATGGCGATTCCGGACGACCAGGCGTGGTAGCCGGCATAAAAGAGGACGAAGGCGGTGGATGAGGCCACCGCTCCGAGTCGAGCCGCAAAGGCCTTGGGGTCCAATTCAGTTGTTTGGTCGGTGTCGCTTTCTACAACGTTTGTCTTCAAGAACAATCCGAAAACACTTCCTCTTATGTTCAATGTGCCGCGTCCTACGAAATCGAGAACCACGAGCCCTAGGAAAACAGGCTGCTCGGCACCGACGAATAACAGGCAGAATAATGCATCCAACCCGAGAATGACCCTCAGGGTCCGCGTGGGCACACGAACGCCAGTATTTGGGTAAATAATGGTTTTCAGGGTGGGTGGAATTGTGACTCCTAAAGTTACTAAATGTCCGCCGAGTAAGACCGAGGAGCTATGAGTTTTTCGCTCGGTTTTTCATCGAACAGCAGCTTAATAACGACAAAAAGTCAGAAAAAATCAACTAAAAACGCCAATATGACATAAACTTAGAACAAATCATCCGGCCGAGAGGCCGAAAAAAGTGCTGGCATGCAAGTTGACTAGGTGTTTTTGAAGTTGATTGAAAACTAAGCTAAGAACTCAACATTAAGAATTAAAAAACAAAGAATATGACACTGATCAAACACACCCGCAAACCCGCATTCCCGAGTATTTTTGATGACTTTTTCATGCGCGATCTTTTCGACAATGATTGGATGCCCAACGGCAAGCATACGGTTCCGGCCGTAAACATTATGGAGCACGACGATCATTTTGAGTTGTCGTTCGCCGTACCGGGAATGAAGAAGAAGGACTTCCACATTGAGCTCGACAACGATACGTTGATCGTTTCGGCCGAAGTGAAGAAAGAAAAAGAACACACTGGTAAGTTCGCTCGTCGCGAGTTCAACTACAGAAGCTTTGAGCGTCGCTTTACGTTGCCCGATTCAGCGGACATGCACAAGATCGGAGCCAAGTATGAAGATGGAGTATTGAATGTTTCAGTACCCAAAAAAGAAGAAGCGAAGGTGCAGGCTCCACGTCAAATTGAAATCGCCTGATCATAGGCGTCACTATATCGTCAAAACCGCCCCCGAATGAACGAGGGCGGTTTTTTTTGTGAACCGATTTGGGCAATCGATTGTTATTCAGAGTACTATGGAGAATATTAAATGGCCCATCTTACTTGCTACAGGTTATTTAGGTGTTTATGCCATGTCGCCCTACCTCAACATACCTGCGTTCACTTCACTGTTGTTTATTCTGAGTCTGATTCCGGTCTTCTGGATGGTGTACAAGGTCTTGAAAGATGGTGTCGAAAGCGACAAGCACTGGGACGAAGGGCACTTTTACGATCACCCGTAATGGAGTTTTTAGGGTTTAGTGCTGAGGTCTGCGAGCAGTGGGCAGCGAGCCCTATGCTTTAGCTTCTACAGATCAGGGAACTATATATGTCGCGGTATTCCACATTAATATTTAGCATTTAAAACCTCGGGTTTTAACCCGAGGTTGACATTCTGCTATTATCCATTAACCATTAATCATTAACCAATCAACCAACTAAGAATTAAGAACTCGGATTCATTCGAACTTCCGATCGATGAATTTCGACATGAGGAGTCGAGCCGTGGCCATGTAATTTGGTTTCAACAGCACGGAATCGCCCACTTGAAAGCGAGTTTTACCGTCCTTGGTCTTGTTGTTCCCGACATCGACTACGGTCATATCTGAAGTAATTCCGACGAATTCCATGGATTTCGAATTGTCGATGAGGTTTTCTTGATCCACATCGAGCAGTCCGAAATCGAGTATAGCCTTGTAGGATTTTTCGCCTTGGTCTTTTTCCTCGTTGAATTCTGCGGTATGGCCAATATTGGCCTCACTAATTACACCATCGGGAACGATCTCTTTTTCTTCGAGTTCGATGATGTTAGCGGAGAACTCAAAAGTATCCGTTGAAAGGTCCAAGAATTGTTCGTCGCGCAATGGACTCACGCCGAAGAATGCGGCTTCACCGACCCTGAAGTGATTGATCTCCGGTGGTACTACACCCGAGTCTATCAGTGGCAAGGTAATGCTTGTGCCTCCGCTGACCAGAGGGACGTCGCGATCGAATTTGGCCGAGATCAATTCTTTGTACAAGGCCAGTTGTAAGAGTTTGTCTCGAGTGGGTTCGATTCCGTACATGCAGCCCAGGTTGGAACCAATGCCGATAACGTCGATGTTCGGCATATTGAAGATTCGTTCGTAGAATTCGAGAATACCTTCGCGCAGAACTCCTTCGCGCAATTCGCCCATTTCCAGCATGATGATCACTTGATGGACCTTACCTTGTTTTTCGGCAGCGATATTCAGTGCTTCAATGGTCTCGAAAGAGCTGTTAAGCGAAATGTTTGCGTAGCGTACCACGTCATCGGCGTAGACCTTGGCCGGAGGCTTTATGTAAATCGTCCTCATATCTGGATTCACGGCTCGGAGGTTTTTAAGGCTCGTCAACCGCGAATCCCCTATGGAATCAACATAGGGAATTGCCTCCGGGGTAAAGACCTTGGCGATGAAATCGGTATCGCCGGAGAATACCTTGGAGATCAAGCTCCACTGAATGTTGCGCTCCTTGAAATAAGTGCCCAACTTTCGAATATTGTCTTGGATATGTTCCGTGCGTATGATCAGCTCAGCCATGATGAGGTATTTGTGTTCGGTGGTCCATTCGATTTAGAACAAGGTAGGTCAGCATAGAGGCCGAGACCCCAAAAATGTTAGCATCCAAGTCTAAAGGGAGCGAAACCCCACTCAAGATAAGAACTAGTGTCGTTGTTCCGCCCACGACCATGGCCCCCAAGGCGGCACGGTGCGAAGGGTCTTGATGTACGATCATGGCTAAAACCGGCACGAACAGTCCGGAAACCATAAAGGCATAGCTATAGAGCATGAGTTCGAGAACATTTTGCATGTGACTTGCCAATAAAACGGATGTAATACCCACCAATCCGGTTACGATCTGCGAAGTTCGTACTCCTTTGTTGCGGAGCGATTTAAAATACGGGGCAATATCGGTAGTGAAATTCCCCGAGGCCGCCATTAAACAGCTATCGGCCGTGGAAAGGATAGCCGAAAAATAGGCGCTCATCATAACTCCCATGAGTCCAATAGGTAATATGTGCCTCAAGAAAAGGGGAAGTCCAAGCTCGGCATCTATTTCGGCGGTTGCCGGGTAACCCAATTCCGCAAATACTCCTTGTTCAAAAGCTACTCGAGCAAAGAGCCCTAGCGCGATGCCCATAAAGGCCATGATGGGCCACTCAAAGAGACCGGCTAATCGCCAGGCGCGAATGGCCGTTTTTTCATCTCTACAAGCGTAGATTCGCTGGTAGAGGGTCATTCCCACGAACCAGATCGGAATAATGGTGATGCTCCAATTTAGCAATTGAACCCAGGAAACATTGCTCAGCTGTAAATACGAGCGATCCAAAACCTCCACAATGGCTGTACGCCCTCCTATGGCATTGTACCCCAACGGAATTCCTATGAATACGAGTACGATCATCAGGATCGACCATTGAATGGTGTCGGTGTAGATCACCGCTTTTATTCCTCCCACGGCAGTGTACAAAACTGCTATGATGCCCATGATATATACGGCTGTGTTTATGGGAACGGACGGAAAAGTGGCCGAGGCGAGCTTGGCACCGGCCAATATTTGACTACTCGTGAACCCAACGTATCCGATCATACTGATGATCGCAGCCGCCAGAGCGACTTTCGGATTATAAAAATGGCGCAGGGCTTCGGGGAAGGTGAGGAGTTTGTTGAGTCTGCTGATCTCATATACCCGAGGGATTAGGAACACGGCACTAAGCCAAGCGCCCAATAAACCAGTAAAGAGCATCCAACTGCCACTCAGGCCCATTAAAAAACCAAGTCCGCCTAGGCCAATGGAAAAACCGCCACCAACGTCAGTAGCCACGACCGAAAGGCCGATGTGTACGGCCGACATATTGCGCCCGCCCACATAGTAATCGTCATCACTTTGGTTCTTGCGCATGAAGTATACGCCCACCCCCAACATGAATAGGAGGTAGAAACCGAAGATCGCAGCGTCGATCGGATGAATATCCACGACTTACTTCTTGAGTCTCATTTCGAGGTAGGGATTGGTGAATCCCAGTTTCCCGTACAGGAATTTGGCAGGATTGTCTTTTTCGACATGTAGAGCGATATCGCCTTCCGCGCGTTCGATTGCGGAGGTCATTACCTTTCGACCGAGGCCTTCACCGCGATGATCGCGATGAGTGGCAATATATACCAGAACATTCTCCGGGATATATCCTTTCATTCCGGTGTTGTTGATGATGGTGGCTCCTTTGATTTTGCCGTTGTCTTCGAGGACGACAGCGAAGCCGCCTTGGCCTTTTTCAGAGGATAACGCGTAATTCAAACAGGTTTCAATATTGGGGCGGGGATCGCCATATTGCTCGAGCTGATCAAAGAGAAAGTCGATCAAGTCGTTCTTCTGTTGTTCTGTGGGTTGGTTGCCGGGGTCGTAGACGTGAATATGTTCCATCATACGCATCCGCCCGCAGGGCGAGATGCTTCTCAAAGATTTGATTATTTACGGTTTAACCCTAAAGGTACGGATATGTTTAAAGAACGGTCTTCAGGCGATACAGAAGTTCTCAGGTGAAAATGACAGAAGGGTCGTGAAATTGCGCACCTTGATTTCTTTACAACGCCGTGAATTTCGACCCTAACCTAATCGAACAACTACCCGACGGCATCTTTACCCTCGATGAGTCGGGAAACTACACCTACGTGAATAATGCGGCGGCGCAGTATGTGAATCGAGAACCTACGGATTTAATGGGAAAAAATGTGTGGGAGGAATTTCCCGAAGATCGATCGGGTGAATTCTTTTCGGCATTCAATAAAGTGATTCGGACAGGTGAAATAGTTCGGTATCGTCAATACTATTCGAAATCGGACCGGTGGTTTAGTTTTAACGTGTACGCTCACGAAGGTGGAGTTCTGGTTTGGTACAAGGACGATACGGATCGATCGAGGCGTGAGGACGAGAATATTCAAGCAAATAAGATAATTCTCGATGCCATTGAAAGTTTCAAAGACTTGGCTATATTATCCGTCGATCGGTTGTACCACTATATATTCTTTAATAACAGTCACCTCGATTTTTCTCATAAAGCATTTAACCGAACCCCAAAGCTCGGTGAGCCTTTTTTTGCAGGAGCGATCCTGAACGATCCAAGTTTCGCTCTCATTCAAAAAGAACTGAACCGTGCGTTTGAAGGCCAAGCACGGAATTTCGTACTTCCGTTTCGCTTTCCCTGGGGTGTTGAATATATAGACATACACCTTCGGCCGAATAAACCGATAAATGGTGTGGTTCAGGCGATAAGCATGTTCGCCTGGAACGATACACAGCGAATTTTAGGGGATCGTGAACTAGAGCGTACTCGTGAGATCATCAATCAAACCAATGCGGTGGCCTTCACTTGGTCGAATGTAGATGACCTGCATATCGCATTCGTCACCAAGAATGTTAAATCCCTGCTCGGATATGAGCGGGAGGAACTGCTTGCCGGCAAAAAGAGATTCTCGGAGATGGTTTTGGCAGAGGATCTATCCATTCTGAGTAACGCCGTATCCGAACAAAAGTCAAATAACACCCAGCGGTCAAAGCCGTTTCGAATGGTGACCAAGGAAGGAGGCGTGAAATGGGTCGAAATGCTCTGGTTCAACACCTTCAATTCCGATGGAAGTCTGCGGGACGTGAACAGTTTGTTATTTGACATGGATCAGATCATGCTCCTTCAGGAAAAGGTGAATGAAAGTGAACAGCGGATGAATTCTGCTATTCGTGGGGCAGACCTTGGAGTTTGGGATTTTAACATCAAAAAGAACACCAACATTGTCAATGCGCGATGGTGGAATATGCTCGGGTACGAGGTCGGAGAGATCGAGGACAGCTTGCAGTTCTTCTTCGATGCGACTCACCCCGAGGACCGCGATAAGCCTTTTGAGCGTATAGCCGAGATCGAAAACGGTGATAAAACGAGATCAACATGGTTATCCGCATGAAACACAAGAATGGAGGATATCGATACATTCTGGACAGGGGTAGCGTGGTCGCCTTCGATAAGGCAGGTAGGCCCTGAGAGGGTCATTGGTACGCATATGGGCGTTACCGCCGAAGAAACCCTGCTACAACACCTTAGGGATCAAAAGAAAAAATGGCGCGAGGTAGCCCGGAGTCAAAGTTACGAGATCCGTGCTCCATTGGCTCGAATCATGGGGTTGTTGAACCTCATTGATGACGAGAATATAGAAGCCGAAGAGCTGAAGAAGATGTGTAAGAACCTGCACGATTCTGCCAGAGAGCTCGATGAACACATTCACAGCATCGCGGCCAAAGTGAATACACTCGAACTCGATGAAGACCTGTTCAATTAACTTCGGGAGGCCTAATTTGGCCTTGAGCACTACCGACAACTCATTTTAATTGCTCGGTCAATTCTCAATCAAGATTCCCATTTTCCCCATTTGATAATCGCGCAGTGCCTCCATGATCTCGGTCTGCGTATTCATCACATAAGGGCCATACTGCGTCACCTTTTCGTGGATCGGTTCGCCGGCCAGCAACAAAAATTGATTTTGGGTTTTGGCCTCAACGGCCGGATGCGGAACTCCCTCTTCCAAAACGGCCGGGGTCTGGGCATCGATCACCCCGAAACTGCGAACAGAGAGCTCCCCCTTAATGGAGTACAGTGACCCGTTATACCCCTCGGGCAGTTCAGGTCCAACGAGCTCCCTTTTCCATCTGAACCCATAGGATCAACAATGGACTTTGGGTCTCCGTTTTACTCACACGGCCTTCATACCTCCCGGCCACCAGCTTCACATCAACACCATCGGCAGGTGACCAAGGAGTCATTTCCCCTTCAGTGATGCCGGTAGGTTGGGGGAGTCATTTTCTTAGCGGCCGGAGAATTGATCCACAGTTGAATGATCTCTTGAGGTTCACCGGAGGCGATCATTTCGTCAGTAGGTCTTTCACTGTGCACGATCCCCGCTCCAGCGTGCATCCATTGCACTTCTCCTTTTTGAGCTACTTGGTCGTGCCCAAAACTGTCGCGGTGATGAACGGCCCCCTGAACTACAAAAGTAACTGGTGAGAATCCCCGGTGAGGATGAGGTCCAACCCCTTGATGTTTCGCCGGAGCGTCTTTTATCGGGTAAACGTGAGCATGGTGGAGCAGAAGGTAAGGGTCGACCTGTTGCACTTTTTGGGTGGGTAGGGCTTGCTTTACAGGCAAGCCACCCATATCGATATCAACGGCCGGAAGCAAATAGCGGATCATTTCACGAATTTACCCACAATTTCCTCTACTTCTTCTTTTTTGGGTTTGCGTTCAAGTTCAGCAACGTGTTCGGTCAAGGTCTTGTCATCCACTTCGAGCCGCAGGCTCAAATCTTCGTTTTCTTCCATGAATCGCTCCCAGCTGTTGCGAACCATCGACCAGGTATCTTTATTCTGACGCCACCATTTTTTGGCTGCCTTGCAGCGACTTGAATCCACCTTTTTATACACGTTGTAGCCTTTTTCTTGCGCCAGCACCAGGTCCTCTTCGCCGCGCACACGCACGACCTTGTCGTTGTCTTGGTCGTGTACCCAACCGCTGTTCGTTATCTCTTGGCGGTTTCGGCGAACAGTTACGTTATAATCGTTTCGGATCGTGTATTCACGACGAGGAAGAGGAGCGTCACACATCGATTCCCAGTAGCTGCGACCGTCAACGTGCACCCAACTCGCCGTGGTGCTGTAGCGCGGACGATCATCGGTCTGATGCACCTCTTGTGTCCATTGACCTGCTACCTCTTCGGGCGTTAAACTAACGCGCATCCACTCGTCATCGGCGAAATACACGTAGAGTTGCGTGTTTTCGTACATCCAGTCCTGGCGCCAGTGCTTGATGACCGTTGGGGCATGACTAGGCCCTACCAGCAGCAAATGCTGGAGACTGATGTGATCTTCTTCGTCTTTAATAAGCTCCACCCACTCGAGCGCTTTGGCGTGTTTTTCAGGACTACTCGTGTAGGTGGAATCCTCCGCGTAAACGAAGGTTTCGGCAAAATTGAATTCCACTTCAAAGCACCCACACATGCCTTTGATAGCCTCGGCATCGCGCTGCTGCTTTTCATTTTGCGCTTGTAGAGAAATGGTGATCGACAGAAAAATAAGGAGAATGATTCGCTTCATTTTAACCGAACTTTTGTAGCTTATTAAAGATTAGACTAATTCTAAATAACGATGCAAAAGACGGTAGATTTCTTAAATTCTACAAGTGTGTAGAGTAAAAAAAGAGACTATGAAGCGATTTTTATTCACCGGCTCTTGCAAGTTCATTCAGGCGCAATGAAATAGCTGGTCAAACGACCCTCCAGGGTCGACGAACAGTTTTGAATGCTGGAGTAGAATGCGATTTCTTGCTTTACCTTTCCTATTCCCGAGGCGTAGTGAGAGCTGAAAATGAAGGTGGAATCCCCGCATGGTTAATTGGAACACCCGAAGCGTGGAAGTGCGTTCTACGCGCTTCTACGGTTTCAAAATCACCTGCCGGTACCGTGACCATGACGCTGTCGTGCATTCGGTCCTTCCACCGGATGAATCCCATGAAATTGCCTTCTTCAAAAACGGTCTCAAACTCTTCGTACGAATAGTGGATGGTACCATCAACGCCTACAATGAATCCGGCCGAATCACGTTCGAACCTCTTAAATCCTGGCTGACCCAGGAAAGTCCCTTCGATCACTACAAACCTATGGCCATTGGCAGTCGTATCCCTTGAAATATATACACTATCGTGCATGGAAGTGGGAGTCGCCACACCTGCTGTGTCGATGGAGTACCAATCGTACACCCACCAAGAGCCCTTAGTTGCGGGAACTTCAAAGTGGTCTGAATCGGCCGGAGTTCCGGTGCCGTCCTTTTTACATGAGAGGAAAAAAGTTACGATTGCGAAGGAAACGGGGAGTATTACATTCTTCAAGTTCATCAAGCAGAACGTGCACATTAAATCCTTCGTGGGAACTTCGCCCAATGCCGTGTTAACCCGGATC